>JASFFN010000074.1:0-7064 GCA_050124275.1 Roseobacter sp.
TGGGCGAAGCGCTGGAAAGCAGCCTGACGGACCTCGACGGATTCTTCACCTTCGTGGTCGGTACGAAAGACGGCTTTGGCGTCGTGCGGGACCCGATTGCCTGCAAACCGGCGGTCATGGCGGAGACCGGACAATACGTGGCTTTCGGCTCGGAATACCGCGCTCTGGTGGACCTGCCCGGGATCGAGCACGCGCGGGTCTGGGAGCCGGAACCCGCCACGGTTTACTTCTGGAGCCACGGCGACGCACCGCCTCACAATGAGAAGGCCGCGTGACATGCAAACACTGGATCTTCAGCAAACCGGGCTGCGCGACCTGAACGCAACGCTTCATGCGCAGGCGGACACGACCAACCAGACGGTCTGGGAAATCGTGAACCCCAAGGGCGCACACGCCATTGCCTGCGGGCTGGATGCGCCGATCGAGGTCACGGTCAGAGGCTCCACCGGCTACTACTGCGCGGGCATGAACAAGCAGGCGACGGTGCGCATCAAGGGCTCTGCCGGCCCGGGCGTGGCAGAAAACATGATGAGCGGCATGGTCGTCATCGACGGGGACGCCAGCCAGTATGCAGGCGCGACGGGCCATGGCGGATTGCTGGTGATAAAGGGCAACGCGTCGTCACGCTGCGGCATCTCCATGAAGGGCATCGACATCGTCGTGCATGGCAATATCGGGCATATGAGCGCCTTCATGGCGCAATCGGGAAATCTGGTGGTCTGCGGCGACGCGGGCGAGGCGTTGGGCGACTCGCTGTATGAGGCGCGGCTCTTCGTGCGCGGGTCCGTGAAATCACTGGGCGCGGATTGCATCGAAAAAGAGATGCGCCCGGAACACCTCGAAATACTGACCGATCTGCTGGCGCGCGCCGAATGCAGTGCCAAACCGGAAGAGTTCCGCCGCTATGGCTCGGCGCGCAAGCTCTATAACTTCGATATCGACAACGCCTACTGAGGACGCGGCACATGAAAGACGACGACACCAGCGGCATCCCGCGCACCGTCCCGATACAGTCGGCTACTTTTTCGCAGGCCGTGAACGCGGAAATCCGGCGCGCGGCGGCGACGGGCATCTACGACATTCGCGGCGGCGGCGCAAAACGCAAGCTGCCGCATTTTGACGATTTGCTTTTTCTGGGCGCCTCGATTTCGCGCTATCCGCTCGAAGGCTACCGGGAGAAGTGCGAAACCTCGGTGACGCTGGGAACGCGTTTCGCAAAAAACCCGATCAAGCTGGATATCCCGATCACGATTGCCGGCATGTCTTTTGGCGCGCTTTCCGGACCCGCCAAGGAGGCGCTCGGGCGCGGGGCGACACTGGCCGGCACCTCGACGACGACCGGCGACGGTGGCATGACGGACGAGGAGCGCGGGCACTCGAACAAGCTGGTCTATCAGTACCTGCCATCGCGCTATGGCATGAACCCCGACGACCTGCGCCGCGCGGACGCCATCGAAATCGTCGTCGGACAGGGGGCAAAGCCCGGCGGCGGCGGGATGCTGCTGGGTCAGAAAATCTCGGATCGCGTGGCGGAAATGCGCAACCTGCCCAAGGGGATCGATCAGCGTTCGGCCTGCCGCCATCCGGATTGGACCGGCCCGGACGATCTGGAGATCAAGATCCTCGAATTGCGCGAGATCACCGGCTGGAAAGTGCCGATCTACATCAAGGTGGGCGGCTCGCGGCCCTATTTCGATACCACATTGGCCGTCAAGGCGGGGGCGGATGTCGTGGTGCTCGACGGCATGCAGGGCGGGACGGCAGCCACGCAGGATGTCTTCATCGAACATGTCGGCTTGCCCATCATCGCCTGTATCCGCGAGGCGGTCCGCGCGCTGGAGGACCTGGGGATGCACCGCGAGGTCCAGCTTGTGGTCTCGGGCGGCATCCGCACCGGCGCGGACGTTGCCAAGGCGCTGGCCATGGGGGCCGATGCCGTGGCCATCGGCACGGCGGCTCTGATCGCTCTGGGCGACAACGATCCCAAATGGGAAAACGACTACAACGCCCTGGGAACCACGGCGGGCGCCTACGACGACTGGCACGAGGGCAACGACCCGGCGGGCATTACGACGCAGGATCCCGCATTGATGGCGCGCCTCGATCCTGTCGAAGGCGGGCGCCGCCTCAACAACTATCTCAGGGTGATGACGCTGGAGGCGCAGACGATCGCGCGGGCCTGCGGCAAGAACCATCTCCATAATCTGGAACCGGAAGACCTATGTGCGGTAACGCTCGAAGCGGCCGCCATGGCGAAAATTCCGCTTGCGGGCACCGACTGGTATCCGGGGAAGCCCGGATCGACTTATTGAAACACCTTACGGTGCAAACCGCCACGGATTGCGCCCTTGCCACCAACACAACGGGGAAAAGCATGACCAAAAATCTCGCCAAGTTCGCAGCCGACAAGGGTGTCAAATATTTCATGATCTCGTTCACGGACATCTTCGGCGGCCAACGCGCCAAGCTTGTCCCGGCGCAAGCCATCGCGGACATGCAGGACGAGGGCGCGGGCTTTGCAGGCTTTGCCACGTGGCTTGACATGACGCCTGCGGATCCGGACATGCTGGCCGTGCCGGACCCGTCTTCGGTCATCCAGTTGCCCTGGAAACCCGAGGTGGCATGGGTCGCCGCCAATTGCATGATGGAAGGCGAGGAAGTCGCGCAGGCGCCCAGAAACGTCCTGCGGCGCCAGATCGCGGAGGCCGCCAAGGAGGGCTTGCGCGTCAAAACGGGGATCGAGGCGGAGTATTTCCTGCTTTTGCCGGATGCAAGCGAGATCAGCGATCCGCTCGATACGGCTGCAAAACCCTGTTATGACCAGCAGGCGGTGATGCGCCGCTATGACGTGGTGGCCGAGATCTGCGACTATATGCTCGCGTTGGGCTGGGGCCCCTACCAGAACGACCACGAAGATGCCAACGGCCAGTTTGAAATGAACTGGGAATTCGACGACGCGCTCAACACCGCCGATAAACACTCGTTTTTCAAGTTCATGGTGAAGTCGGTGGCGGAAAAGCACGGGCTGCGGGCGACGTTCATGCCCAAACCCTTTGAAGGGCTGACCGGTAACGGCTGTCACGCACATGTTTCCGTCTGGGACAAATCGGGCAAGACCAACGTCTTTGCGACCGGCAAGGGCAAAGGACCAACCGGAGAGCTTGGCCTGTCGGAACAAGGTGCTCATTTTCTCGGCGGGATCATGAAGCATGCCATCGCCCTGGCGGCAATCACCAACCCGACAGTCAACAGTTACAAGCGGATCAATGCGCCGCGCACCGCCTCTGGCGCAACCTGGGCCCCCAATACCGTGACATGGACGGGAAATAACCGCACGCACATGGTTCGCGTGCCCGGACCCGGCCGGTTTGAACTGCGATTGGCGGACGGAGCCGCCAACCCTTACCTGCTGCAGGCTGCGATCATTGCGGCAGGCCTGTCCGGCATGCGCAACAAGTCGGACCCCGGCAAGCGATATGACATCGACATGTACGCCGAGGGATACAAGGTGCGTGGAGCACCCCAGTTGCCCCTGAACCTGCTGGACGCCCTGCGCGCTTTCGACAAGGACAAGGCGTTGAAATCCGCACTGGGAGAAGAATTCGCAGCCGCTTTTCTCAAGCTCAAACATCAGGAATGGCTGGACTACTGCGCGCATTTCTCAGAATGGGAAAAGGCAAACACGCTGGACGTGTAGCCCGATGCAGGACTGTTCGGCATTGAAAACCATCCTTGAAGCGATGATGAAATTCTCATGCAAACCGTCGCTCTGATCGGATACGGCGCAATCGCCCGAGAAGTCTGTTCAGCGCTTGGCCGCGCCTCCGGCATCCGTATCGAACAGGTGCTTGTCCGCACCGGCACATCACAATTGGTGCAGAAAGCGCTGCCCGAGGGCATCACCGCGATCGAGCGGCTGGAAGACTTGTCGCCGCGGGTCGGCTTCGTTCTGGAATGCGCGGGGCACGAGGCAGTCAGGTCCTATGGACCGGCCGTGCTGGCGCACGGAATTGACTTCGGCATCCTGTCGGTCGGCGTGCTCGCGGACGACTTGGTGCTGGATGAACTGTGTACTGCCAGTTCACGCAACGGCTGCCGCGCGCAGGTCATTGCCGGTGCCATCGGCGGCATCGACGCGCTTGCGGCAGCGGGGCCATACCTGGAAACCGTGACCTATACAGCGCGCAAGCCGCCGATGAGCTGGCGCGGTTCGCCCGCGGAAGAAACTCATGATCTTGC
This sequence comes from Roseobacter sp., assembly GCA_050124275.1. Taxonomy (GTDB): domain Bacteria; phylum Pseudomonadota; class Alphaproteobacteria; order Rhodobacterales; family Rhodobacteraceae; genus Roseobacter. The sequence goes on from JASFFN010000074.1 coordinate 4,240, forward strand.
GCAAATCGAGAAACCAACATGCGTCTTTTCCGGCTCGGCGCGCGAGGCGGCCCTGCGGTTTCCCAAAAACGCGAATGTCGTCGCAACTGTAGCCCTTGCGGCCATGGGCTTTGAAAATACCGACGTGTCCTTGATCGCGGATCCGGGGGCCAGGGGAAATGCGCATGAGATCGCCGCAGCCGGCGGCGGCTTTGATTTCAGCTACACCACAACCAGCACCGCATTGGCCGCCAATCCCAGAACCTCCGCGCTGACGGCCTTGAGCGCGATCCGTGCCATCCGGCAGCGGTCCCCGGGATTGGTGATTTAAAGCCCGTTTGCACGCGCGACAGTCAGCCAGTCCAGCGTCTTGTCTGTCGGCAAGTCGGATTTGTACTCGGCACCGATCGGAACCTGCCAGCCAAGGCCATCCAACACGCTGTAAATATGTGCGAAATTGATCTCGCCCCCGACAGGCGGCCCGCGATCCGGCACGCGCGCAATCTGGACGTGACCCAATATCGGTCTGAGCTTTTCGAGCCGATGGGTCAGATCACCCTCCATCAATTGGACATGGTAGCAGTCGAACATCAGCTTCAAATTTGGCGCACCAACGCGTGCTATCAGGTCCGCGGCCTGCGAAGTCCTGCTCAAGAAATAGCCTGGAGCGTCATAATGGTTTAACGGCTCAATCAAAATTGTAATGCGCTGATCGGAGGCCTTTTCGCAGGCATACTCGAGAGCCCGCAAGAATACGGTTTCGGCGTCGGCGCCTTTGGCAAAACCCGCCATGACGTGTATGTTGCCCGCACCGACGCTCTGGGCGTAGTGAAGCGCCTGATCAATCGCGGCGCGCGCCTCCGCCTCGCGACCGGGCAAAGCGCTCAAACCATTCTCGCCGTTTGCAACATCTCCGCGCACCGTGTTGAGGCCAAGCATGCGCAAACCGGTATCGGCAAGAGCCGCCACGATGGCGTCGGGCTCGATGTCGTAGGGCCAGTGACACTCGACAGCGTCAAAACCCGCCGCATACGCCGCGTATATAGCCTCGGGAAGCGGACGATCATTCCACAAGAACCCAAGGTTGGCTGAAAACCGCATCAGTCCTCCCACTCCACGTTGAAATGAGTCACAACATCATTCACCTGAGCCGCGCTCAGCATGCGCGGGTTCATCCCGCGGGTCAAAAGCGCAAGCCGCGCGGTGTCTTCCAACTCTTCAATCGCATTGCAGGCCGCCTCGACGTCCTTTCCGGCGACAACAGGCCCGTGGTTGGCCAGCATCACCGCAGTGCGCTTGCCTGCCAGCCCGCGCACGGCTTTTCCCATCTCCGGATCGCCGGGCCGGTAGAACGGCAGCAATTTCACCTTGCCGAGTTTCATAATACCGTAGGGCGTCATCGGCGGCAGGAAGTTATCCTCGTCCGCGTCCGGCATCATCGACAGGGCAACCGAATGGCATGCATGCAGGTGCACAACCGCTTGCGCCGTCGAGCGGGTGTCATAAAACGCCGCATGCAAAGGCATTTCCTTTGTCGGTGGATCGCCGCCGACCAACTGACCATGCGCGTCAAAACGACTGAGCCGCGCGGGATCAAGCCGACCAAAGCTGGTGCCGGTGGGCGAGACGATCAAACCGCCGTCTTCCGTGCGTGCTGAAATGTTTCCGGTGCTGCCGCCCGTCAGGCCACGATCGAACATGGATTTTGCCAGCAGGCATATCTGCTCGCGCAGGCGTGTCTCCGTGGTCATATCTCTTTCAACACTTCGATGGCCTTTGAGAAAAATCGCACGTCGCCGAAGTTTCCGGATTTCAGGGTGAGCGCGATATCGACACCCGCACTTTGGCAAAAGGTCCACGGCACGCCCGGCGCGATCTCCGGGCCGATGGTCAAACGGTCGACCTTCAACGCCCTGGTGACGGCACCGGATGACTCTCCACCAGCGACGACAAAGCGCCGCGCACCGCGCTCGCGCGCGGAGACGGCGAGTTCAGCCAAAGCAGTTTCCACGATCTCTCCCGCGCGCGCCGCGCCAAGCTGTTCCTGAGCGGCGGCGACCTGATCCGGTTCCGCCGTGGCATAGATGATCGGCATGCACGCCAGGTCCTGCGCCTGCAGCCAGGTCAGCGCTTCCCCGGCGCCGTCCGTTGCGAGCCTGAGCGGGTCCAGCCGATACCCCGGCGCAGTCGTCAGATACTCGGCCACTTGGGCGCGGGTCATCGCCGAACAGGAACCCGAGAGCACAATGCCCAGGTCAGACGTCTCTGGCCGCTGCAACGGCGTGGCCCCCGAGGCAAGTGTTCCGTCTTGCGCGTAAAGCTTGGGCAAGGGCATCGCAAGCGCACTGCCGCCGGTCAGCAATTTCATGTCACTGCAGGCAGTGGCGATGGTTGTCAGATCTTCGTCTGCGACCGCATCGATGACCACATGCGCCACGTCCCGTGCCGCGAGCGCGGCCAAAGCTTCCCTGACAGCGCCAGCCCCTTTGGCAACGGTCAGCCGATCCACGAGGCCGACCGGGCGGGTGACCTGAGGCGCAAGCAGGCGCATCAGATTGCTGTCCCGCATCGGTGTCAGCGGATGGTCCTTCATCGGGCTTTCAGCGAGGGGAAGCTGACCGACGAACAGGTTGCCCATGTAGACAGAGCGACCATTTTCCGGAAACGCCGGGCAGTAAATCGTCTGGCGACAATCCAGATCGGTCATCAATGCCTCGGCCACCGGTCCGATGTTGCCCTCGGCGGTGCTGTCGAAGGTCGAGCAATACTTCCAGAAAAACCGTTCTGCTCCGGCGGCTCGCAGCCATCCCAGCGCCGCGCGGCATTCAGCCACGGCCTCGGCAACG
>JASFFN010000075.1:0-7062 GCA_050124275.1 Roseobacter sp.
TCCCTGTCGCTGGCCGAAGTTCTCATAGCGGAAAGGCTGGCGCTGGTCGGAGATGCCGCGCACGGGATACATCCCATCGCGGGACAGGGATTGAATGCAGGCATCCGCGACATCGCCGCCCTGGCCGAAGTCCTCGCAGATGCCGCAAGACGTGGCGAGGACATCGGAGCGGGCGCGGTGCTCGCGCGCTACCAGGAATGGCGGCGTTTCGACAACACCACGCTGGCGGTGGCCACTGACGCATTCAACCGGCTTTTCTCGAACGACAACCCGCTGCTGCGTGGCATGCGAGATATCGGTATGGGGATCGTAGGTCATCTGCCCGCGTTGAGACGCGCTTTCATTCGCGAAGCGGCGGGTCTTACCGGGGATTTACCGCGCTTGCTGAAAGGGCAACGTCTTTAGTCGAGGACCCGCGCTTCGCTAACCAGCATGATCGGAATGCCGTTTCTGATGGGATAGGCGAGATTGGCCGAGGTCGAGACGAGTTCCTGTCGTTCGGCATCATACTTCAACGTGGTCTGTGTACGCGGACAGATCAGAGCTTCGAGCATGCGCCTGTCGAACACAACCTCGGTTTCGCTCACTGCATCATCTCGCTCTCCTGGCCACCGCGCAGTTGATATTCCAGAAGTGTCACCAGTGTCTCGCGCCGCGTTGTCAGCGACGGTGCTTCCAGCAGGGCCTGTTTATCTTCGGGATCGAAATCAAGCATCATGGACAACGAGTTCACGAGCAGTTCGTTATCCGCTTCTTTCAAGGTGTCCCAGTCCGCCGAAAGTTCACGCGCATCGAAGTATCGCTGCAGAAGTTTCAGGAATGTCTGCCGGTCGAAATCCGCGTCCTTCTCCTCGGGACCGAGGTCTCGCTCAAACCCCTTCCATGTCACGTCACAGCGCCGGTAAGGCGTGAAGCCCTCGACTTCCGAGGTGACACGGAAGCGCGAGACGCCCCCCAAGGTTATCAGATATCTTCCATCCTCGGTCTCGGAAAACTGCATGACACGGCCCGCACAGCCGATGGCATGCAGGCCGTTTCCGCCACGGCCCGGTACTTCGTTGGGTTGGATCATGCCAATCAGTCGTTCGCGTGTTTTCAGCGTATCTTCAAGCATTTGAAGATAACGCGGCTCGAACAGATGCAATGGCAATCGGGCGCGCGGCAGCAAAAGCGCGCCTGGAAGAGGAAAGATGGCGATCGTCGCCGGCAGGTCTGTCGCTTTTATCATTAACGACGATTTAGAGCGCGGTTTGCGTCAGGCAAATATCATCGAGCTCAGTTTTCGGCGTCCATTCAGCACGATTGGATCATTCGGCTTAAGCGACTCGAAAATCGTGAAAAGCTGCGCCTTTGCGGCCTCGTCATTCCACTCCCGGTCGCGGCGGAAAAGGTCCAAAAGTTCACTCACGGCCTGCTCGACATCGCCATGTGCGTGCAATGCCTTGGCGAGATCGAACCGCGCTTGCAGATCGTCCGGATTCGCCTCGACCGCTGCCTGCAATTCCGCCACGGGACCGGCATTCGCTGCCTGACGGGCGAGCTCCAGTTGCGCGAAGGCGGCTTCGAGTTCCGGAGACTTGGAGATTTCGGCGGGTGCACCGTTCAAGATCGCCTCCGCCTGATCCAGTTCACCAAGGGCGATATGCGCCCGGACAAGACCGCCATAGGCACCGGCGTTCGTCGAATCTTCGCCCAGCACTGCGGCAAAGGTCTGCGCGGCATCCGTCACCGCCCCTTCTGCCAGCATTTCTTCTGCTGCAGCGATGGCATCGGCCAAACTGTCGCCCGGCGCTTCACCGCCGGCGGCTTTCACGACGCGATCGATGAACGCCTTGATCTCGGACGGTGGCACGGCGCCCTGGAACCCGTCGATCGGCTGGCCCCTGAAAAATGCATAGACCGTCGGGATCGACTGGATCTGCAACTGACCTGCGATCATCTGAGCCTTGTCCACGTCGAGTTTGACCATTTTCACGGCGCCTTTTGCCCCGCGAACGGCCTCTTCCAACTGCGGGCCGAGGGTCTTGCAGGGGCCGCACCAGGGTGCCCAGAAATCAACGATCACAGGCGTGGTCCGAGATGCTTCGACCACGTCGGCCATGAATTCAGCTTCGGTCGTGTCCTTGATCAAATCGTCGGCTGCTGGTGCAGCCCCGAGGTTGAGGTCCATCATATGTATTCCTTCCGCATCCGCGTTTGACCTTATATGGGGGGTGTCACGCTTTTTCAAAGATCAAAACTGGCAAACACCGGCGCATGATCACTGGGTTTTTCCCACCCCCGAGCGTCCCGCAATATCCGGCTGTCGTGCGCGGATGCGGAAATGTCCGGTGACGCCCAGATGTGATCCAGACGCCGCCCCTTGTCGGCGGCGTCCCAATCCGCCGCCCGATAAGACCACCAGCTGTAAAGGCGCCCGTCGGGCAAGTCCTGACGGGTGATGTCGACCCAACTTCCGGCCTCCTGAGTGTCCGCCAGATGTTCCACTTCGATGGGCGTGTGACTTACCACTTTGAGCAGTTTTTTGTGGTCCCAGACATCGTCTTCACGCGGTGCGATGTTCAGATCTCCCACGAGAATCGCTTTTTCCGGTCGTTCCTGACGGAACCAGTCCCGCATCGCATTGAGATAGTCGAGTTTTTGACCGAACTTCTCGTTTACGCCCCTATCCGGCACATCGCCGCCCGCCGGCACATAAAAGTTATGGATTGTCACACCATTCGCGAGACGCGCGGCGATATGACGGGCATGGCCCAAATCCGCAAAGTCATGAGCACCCGTTTCTTCCATCGGGAGCTTGGAGAGGATGGCGACGCCGTTGTAACCCTTCTGGCCGCGCGCCGCGATGTAGTTGTAGCCTGCCGCGGAAAACGCATCGAAAGGAATTTTTTCCACGGGGCTTTTGCATTCCTGTAGACAAAGCACATCGGGCGCTTCCTCCGACATCAGCTTGAGCACCAACGCTTCGCGCAGGCGCACCGAGTTGATGTTCCAGGTCGCAACAGAAAAAGCCATCGATATCCCCCGCACGTCAGGTTTTACGGCACACTATCGGCACTGATCGGAAGTCACCATGCCGAACTGCTCCGAAGAGCGTTTCTCGATTGGATTTGATTTCTGAAAGCCTGCGGAAAAAAAGGGCCGGGCAAAAAGCCCGGCCAAGTCCAACAGGGAGGTGCATGTCGTAACCCGGACATGCGCGGGATATAAAATTCATAGCAAAGGTTGGTTAACCGAATATTGATTCATATCAAAAACCAGAAACAAACCTTTACGCCATCAAACGATAACCGCCGGATTCGGTCACAAGAAGGCGCGCATTTGACGGATCTGGTTCAATTTTCTGGCGAAGACGGTAAATATGGGTCTCAAGCGTGTGCGTGGTGACGCCTGCATTGTACCCCCATACCTCATGCAGCAGCACATCCCGCGGCACGACACCTTCCGTGGATCGGTACAGGAACTTGAGGATATTTGTTTCCTTTTCCGTCAACCTGATCTTTTTTTCGTCTTCGGTCAGCAAGGTTTTCATGGCCGGCTTGAAAGTGTACGGCCCAAGCTGAAAAACCGCGTCTTCCGATTGTTCATGCTGACGCAACTGTGCGCGAATCCGTGCCAGCAACACCGGAAACTTGAAGGGCTTGCTCACATAGTCGTTCGCACCGGCATCCAGTCCCAGGATGGTATCTGCATCGCTGTCATGTCCGGTCAGCATCAGGATCGGGCTTTTGACACCCTGTTTTCGCATCAGGCGGCACAATTCGCGGCCATCAGTATCGGGCAGGCCGACATCGAGAATAACGAGATCGTAAAGTGTCTCTTTCGCGCGCATCATTGCGTCTGCACCATTGGCGGCTTCGAAGACGTCAAAATCTTCAGTCATGATGAGTTGCTCGCTCAACGCTTCGCGCAGGTCCTCGTCGTCATCGACCAGTAATATCTTTTTCAATTGTGCCATCGGTCTCTTCCTTGCGTTGGAACAGAAATGTGTATTTCACCGTCATCTCACAAGCGCGTGTGCCAATCTTTCACGGTCTCGTGTTGCAACGCCGCTCAATTGTTTCAATTCCCGCCCGAATACATTAGATCGGAGCAGAACGCGTCAGGCATTGTAACATCATGAACTTCGCACCAGACCTTTCCGAGCTGCTCGCACGCGCGCGCGCCGATCTTCGCACGGGCGTTCCGGTTGTCCTGAATGGTGCGGCGCCCGTTGTCGCTGCGGCGGCGGAGACGCTGAATGCATCGCGCCTCGAGGCGCTTCGGTCTTTTTCGCCCGACCCGGTCGTGGCCATTACCGCGCGGCGCGCCGCAACGCTCAAGGCGCATGCCTATGATGGCGATCTGGCGCGCGTGATGTTGCCAAAAGACGCCGACCTCGCGTGGGTGCAGGGCATCGCTGACCCTTCAAGTGACCTGGAGAACCCGATGAAGGGGCCGCTGCACTGTCAGAGGGATGGCGACACCTCGGCCTTTCGCCTGTCGCTCCGGTTGGCGAAATCGGCACGGCTTCTGCCCGCCACGGTCTGCAGCAGGATTCAGAATCCGATTGTTTTCGCATCGGAAAACGCGCTTTGCTGTATCGATGTCGATCAGGCCACCGGCACGCTGACCGACCGCAGCCCGTTGCATCCTGTCATCTCCGCCCGGCTGCCGATGGAGGTCTCGGAAACCGGCCGCTTGCATGTCTTCCGGCCAGAAGATGGTGGCGAGGAGCACTATGCCATCGAGATCGGCAGACCCGACCGGCACAAGCCCGTTCTCACACGCCTGCACTCCGCCTGTTTCACCGGCGATTTGCTGGGCTCGCTGAAATGCGACTGCGGCCCGCAGCTGCGCGCTGCTCTGGCACAGATGGGGGCCGAGGGAAGTGGCATTCTGCTTTATATGAATCAGGAAGGGCGCGGCATCGGGCTGGCCAATAAGATGCGTGCATATTCCTTGCAGGATCAGGGATTTGACACGGTCGAAGCCAATCACCGTCTTGGGTTTGAAGACGATGAGCGCGATTTCCGCCTCGGTGCGGATATCCTGCGCACACTCGGTTTTTCGCAAGCGCGATTGCTGACCAACAATCCGCAAAAGGTCAAAATGCTGCAGGCCAGCGGCATCGAGGTCACCGAACGTGTGCCGCTGCGTATCAGCGCGAACAGGCATAACAAAAGATACCTCGCCACCAAAGTTGAAAGGTCAGGGCATCTGAAATGAAACCGGATGATCTCGTGCTGACGCCGCAAGGGTTGCGCTTTCAGGGTCGGACCTATCCCTGCACGATTGGCAAATCCGGCATCGCGCGGCGCAAGCGCGAGGGAGACGGCGCAACCCCCAGTGGCACGCACCGGCTTGTCGGCATGCTCTATCGGCCCGATCGCATTCGGCGTCCGGCGGATTGGGCTGTGCCCATCGGGCCGCGCGACCTCTGGTCAGATGACCCAAACGACGAAGACTACAACCTGATGGTCCGCGCGCCCTATCCTCACAGCCATGAGAAACTGCGCCGGGCCGACCCGCTTTACGATCTGGTTTTGCTGACGGACTGGAACTGGCCTTACCCGGTCAAGCGGCGCGGCTCGGCTATCTTTATCCACCAGTTCCGGCGACCGGGATACCCGACCGAAGGCTGCATCGCCCTGTCACGCGAGCACCTGCACGCGATTGCGCCCCGCATCACGCTGCAAACACGGCTGATTGTGCCTTTGTTGCCCGGTTCCGCGCAGCAGAGCTAACCCGTCTCGCGCGCGCCAAAGATCGCCGATCCCACGCGAATGTGCGTGGCGCCAAACGCGATTGCCTTCTCGAAGTCGCTGCTCATGCCCATGCTCAGCCCGCGCAACCCGTTGCGCGCCGCGATTTTCTGTAAGAGAGCGAAGTGCAAAGATGGCTCTTCATCAATCGGTGGAATGCACATGAGCCCTTCGATTTGCAGATCAAGCGCCTGACAGTCGGAAATGAACTGGTCTGCATCCTGCGGCAACACGCCCGCCTTCTGAGGCTCTTCGCCGGTGTTGACCTGAATGAACAGATTTGGGCATTTACCCGTTTCCTGCGCCAGCCGTGCGAAGGTCTTGGCGAGTTTCGGCCGGTCGAGCGTGTGGATCGTTTCAAACAGGTCGAACGCCTGGCGTGCCTTGTTGGTCTGCAATGGTCCGATGAGGTGCAGATCGATACCGTCGAAGCGGGCGCGGAATTCCGGCCACTTGCCGGCGGCCTCCTGCACGCGGTTTTCACCGAAACAGCGGTGGCCCTGCTCCAGCACCGCTTCGACCCGCGCATTCGGTTGCACTTTCGAGACCGCGATCAGCTTGACATCGTCAACCGGGCGTCCGGCATCGAGCAAGGCCTTTTCCATGCGTTTTTTGATATCGGCAAGGCTCATCGATTTTCCCCATGTTCCCCGGTCAGATACATAAAGTGCCGCCTGAAAAGAAAAGGGGCGGACCAGAAGGACCGCCCCGAATTCACGCTTTTCGGATCAACTTAGAAGTTGAAGATCACACCGAAGTCAGCATACATGTCGCCGTACTGGTTCTGGCCACCAAAGCCTTTCAGGTTCACACCACCGCCCAGAGAGTGGTCGATGCCGATACCGTAGGCAATTTTGAGTTGCTTGTCACCGCCACCAGCGATGGAGCCCGTGATCGCAGTGGCCGCGCCGATCGGGTAAGACCCGGACAAGCCGTAGGCAACTTTGTCTTTGTAGTTGTTACCCCAGTAGTCCGTAACGGTATCTTCGTCGAGATCAAAGGCATTCGCAAGATCCGAGGTGTCTTCGGAGATGTTTGTATTACCAACGAAAGCCGTTAAGTCAGCTGCACCAATCGCGCCGGTAAGCGAGACGGCCCACCAGTTGTAGTCAAGGTTGTTGACGCCTGAATTACTGCCACCGTCGCCGTTGAAGTCACCATGACCGTAGACACCACCGATGGTCCAGTTCGAGAAGGTGTAGGAGGCACCGACTTCCCATGTCATACGATCCAGATCTGATTTGGTCTTCGGCTTGAACTCGTCAAAGTCCGGTTGCCACGAACCCATGATGGCGAAGGGGCCCGTTTCGTACTTGAC
>JASFFN010000076.1:0-7033 GCA_050124275.1 Roseobacter sp.
TTACATCATTCCCACGCCATTCGACCCGCGCCTGATATTCCGCGTGCCGCCGGCTGTGGCCAAGGCGGGGATGGACACCGGCGCCGCGCGGCGTCCCATCATCGACATGGACGCCTACGAAGTGTCACTCAAGACGCGGATGGATCCGACGGCGAGCATTCTGCGCGGCATCAACGCCCGCGCGCGCGCCAATCAGGCGCGGATGATTTTCGCGGAAGGCGACGATCCGCGGGTCTTGCGGGCTGCGGTGATGTACCAGCGCGCCGGATTCGGCAAATCTCTTGTGGTCGGCAGGTTGGAAGACGTCAAGGAACGGCTCGACAAGGCGGGTCTGGCGGATGCGCATCGGGAAATCGAGATCGTAAACGCCGCCAATACGACTCACCTCGAGGCCTATAAGGATTTTCTCTACAACCGGCTCAAACGTCAGGGTTTTGATGCCCATGACATCCACAGACTTGCGGCGCGGGATCGCCATGTGTTCTCCGCCCTGATGCTTGCGCATGGGCATGGTGACGGGCTCGTGACAGGCGCCACACGAAAGTCCGCGCATATCATGGACCGGATCAACCATGTTTTTGACGCGCATACGATCAATGGCTCGGCAGGCATCACCGCGCTTTTGTACAAAGGACGCATCGTCTTTATCGCGGACACGCTGGTGCACGAATGGCCGGACGAAGAGGATCTCGCGAACATCGCCGAACGGGGTGCGATGGTTGCGAGGAACATGGGGCTTGAACCACGTGTCGCATTCGTCAGCTTTTCGACCTTCGGCTATCCTGTATCCGAGCGTGCCACGAAAATGGCCCGAGCGGCGGAAGTGCTCGACAAACGCGGGGTGGACTTCGAATATGAAGGCGAGATGACCGTGGATGTGGCCCTGAACACCAAGGTTCAGGCGAACTACCCGTTTTGCCGGCTGACCGGGCCTGCGAACATTCTGGTCGTTCCGGCCCGTCATTCGGCCAGTATATCGGTCAAGCTGATGCAGGAAATGGCCGGGGCAACCGTGATCGGGCCAATTCTGGCGGGCGTCGACCGCTCGATCCAGATCTGTTCCACTTCCTCGACGGCAAATGACATCCTGAACATGGCCGTGCTCGCGGCCTGCAAAGTCGGCTGATGGCGATCTACAACCTCGGATCAATCAATGTGGACTACGTCTATCGCGTCCCGCACCTTGTGCAGGCGGGAGAGACCCTGGCGGCAACCGGGCGAACGCAGGGTCTTGGCGGAAAGGGTGCCAACATGTCGGTCGCAGCCGCTCGCGCCGCTTGCCGCGTGGTACACGTCGGCGCGGTGGGCGCCGACGGACGCTGGGCATCGGACCGGCTTATGGAATACGGTGTGGATACGCGCCACATCGCCGTGGTCGATCGGCCCACGGGACACGCCAACATCTTCGTCGACGAGAGCGGCGAGAACGCGATCGTTCTGTTGCCCGGGGCGAACCACGCGATCAGCGATGACACGATAGGTGCCGCCTTGTCCGAAGCATCGGCAGGCGACATCTTTCTCGCACAGAACGAAACCAACGGTCAGGCCTATGCTGCGCGGATGGCGCAGTCTCTTGGATTGCGCGTTGTCTATGCGGCAGCGCCTTTTGATCCCCGGGCGGTCAGCGAGATGGTCGAATGCACCGACATGCTGATCCTGAACCAGGTCGAAGCGACTCAACTGGTCGCTGAAACAGGCTCTGAACTGGAGAATTTACCGGTTTCCGATATTATCGTCACCATGGGGGCGGAAGGCTGCCGGTGGATACCGAAAGACAGGGCTGCCATCCAAACCTTCGCAGCGCCTGACGTGAAACCCGTCGATACCACCGGTGCCGGGGACACCTTTGCGGGCTATCTGATTGCAGGGATGGAACGCGGCATGCCGATGGCGCAGGCCATCGATCTGGCCACACGCGCGGCGGCGCTGATGGTGACACGGGTGGGAACCGCCGATGTGATACCGGATCTCAAGGAGATTGAGGATCAACGGCTGCGTTAGCTCCCGGCAAAAGGTGCCTCGTCTCCCCACAACTCCCTGACACGAGCATCGCGCCCGCAGGCTTCACGATAGGCTTTGTAAGCGGAGGCCTGCCGCTTGGGCCCGAAGCGCGTGAGGACGAGTTTGGTGCCCTTGTAATAATCCTGATGATAGTCCTCTGCCGGATAAAACGTGCTGGCGGAAAGGATCGGCGTCACAACCGTCTGACCCAAGGTTTTCTGAGCCTCCGCTTTCGCCCGTGCCGCTGCTTCGGCCTGCGCGACAGAGGAGGTGAATATCGCCGTCCGGTAACTGTCGCCGCGATCGCAGAACTGACCACCGGAATCGGTGGGATCAACAGACCGGAAAAACATGGCGTATAGCGTGTCCCGGCTGACAACCGTCGGGTCGAACGTGATCTGGACCGCTTCGTAGTGGCCCGTATCGCCACCGGTGACCTGCTTGTAGGTGGGCTCGGGCACCGTGCCGCCGGTAAATCCCGATACAGCCTCCTCAACACCATTGACCCGTTCGAAGTCCGCTTCGACGCACCAGAAGCATCCCCCGGCAACAGTTATGGTTTCGAGATCCGCAGCCTTCGCCTTGCCCGCTTCGGCGCACATGCCAAGCGCAATGAGGATGGCGAGCGTCAGTGATCTGAGCGTTTGGAAATGGACCATGTCAAACCTCCCTGACGTTCACGATGTCGGGTAGATTGCCGCGATGCAACCGCCGGCTGCCCGAGATCACGTGCAGGTGATCACAGTTTACACCTTTGCAGGGCAGGGGTCGGTTTTGTATCCTGCGCAGGGACTGCGGGAAGGTTGCGGGATGCACAGTGTAATCATTGCAAAAGGGCTTTTGTGATGCGGATTGCCATGTGGTCCGGCCCGCGTAACCTGTCCACCGCGATGATGTACAGTTTCGGCGCGCGCGCCGATTTCGACATCATGGACGAGCCGTTTTATGCGCCCTATCTGAAAGCCACCGGCAGCGACCATCCGATGCGCGACGAGATTCTCGCGGCGCATGAAACCGACCCCGATGCGGTCGCCCGCGCTTGTCTGGCTCCGCGTGAAAAACCGCATCTCTACATGAAGCACATGCCGCATCAGATGATCGACGCCTTTCCGCTGGAATGGGCGGCGTCCTGCGTCAACGTGCATCTGATTCGCCACCCGGCGCGCGTCATCGCCAGCTATTCCGCGAAATGGGAAGATCTGACGCTTGATCACATCGGTTACGTGCAGCAGACATCGCTTTACGAGCGCCTGGGCGGCCTCGTTATCGACAGCCATGACATCCGCGAAAATCCCGAAAAAGCCTTGTGCAGGCTCTGTTCCGTGATTGGTCTGGAATTCGATCCGGCGATGCTGCACTGGCGCGCCGGGCCGCGCGCGGAAGACGGGGTTTGGGCCGCGCACTGGTACGGGGCTGTGCACCGCAGTACCGGTTTCGCGGGCCCCGATGGCCCGCTTCCCGAGTTGACAGGCCACCAGGCGGAACTGCTGGAGGCCGCCCTGCCGCATTACGAGAAAATGCGGGCACAGGCGCTGCGAGACTAGCTTTTCAACCGGCGATCCCGTGCCGCCAACAGCTTGAGACGCAATGCGTTCAGCTGGATGAAACCCGCGGCGTCTTTCTGGTCGTAGGCGCCTGCATCGTCTTCGAAAGTGACATGCGCTTCGGAATAAAGCGAGTGATCCGACCAGCGACCGACCGTGCGGACATGTCCTTTGTAGAGCTTGAGCCGGACGGTGCCGGTCACATGGGTCTGGCTCGCGTCGATGGCAGCTTGCAGCATCGTGCGCTCTGGGCTGAACCAGAAGCCATTGTAGATCAGTTCGGCATAGCGCGGCATCAATTCGTCCTTGAGGTGCATGGCCCCCCGGTCGAGCGTGATGGATTCGATCGCGCGATGCGCTTCCAGCAGCAATGTGCCGCCCGGTGTCTCGTAGATGCCGCGCGATTTCATGCCCACGAAGCGGCCTTCGACCAGATCGAGCCGGCCGCACCCGTGTTTGCCGCCCAGCTCGTTCAGTTTGGTCAGAAGGCTGGCTGGTGACAGAGCCGTGCCGTTGACGCTGACCGCATCCCCCTTTTCAAATCCGATCTCGACGTATTCCGGCGTGTCCGGCGCATCTTCGGGATTCACTGTGCGCTGGTAGACATAGTCCGGGGCGTCCACTGCCGGATCTTCGAGCACCTTGCCCTCGGATGAAGTGTGAAGCAGGTTCGCATCCACCGAGAACGGCGCTTCGCCGCGCTTGTCCTTTGCGATGGGGATCTGGTTCTTTTCCGCGAAATCGATCAGCCTGGTCCGGCTGGACAGGTCCCACTCGCGCCACGGCGCGATCACCTTGATGTCGGGGTTCAGTGCATAGGCGGCCAGTTCGAACCGGACCTGATCGTTGCCCTTTCCGGTGGCGCCATGCGCGACGGCGTCAGCACCGGTTTCTTCGGCGATCTCGACCAGTCGCTTGGAAATCAGCGGGCGCGCGATGGAGGTGCCGAGCAGGTACTGGCCTTCGTAAACGGTATTCGCGCGGAACATCGGAAAGACGAAATCGCGCACGAATTCCTCGCGCAGGTCCTCGATATAGATGTCCGTGGCGCCCATCATCTCGGCTTTCTTGCGCGCCGGTTCCAGCTCTTCGCCCTGTCCGAGATCGGCAGTGAAGGTGACGACCTCGCAGCCGTATTCGGTCTGCAGCCATTTGAGGATGATCGAGGTGTCAAGACCGCCCGAATAGGCGAGCACGACTTTTTTGGGCGCTGACATGATGGGCCTCCTTTTGGACTTGCAACGCGCCCTAGCGCTTTTTGAAAAGAGGAGCAAGATTGAAGCCCCGCGTTGACGCAGACCGGCCCGCCGCGTATCGACAACGGGTTGTTACTGTGAGGCTCTCATGACCGTTCTTTTTCGCGAGCGCGCCGATGCCGCAACCGCTGCGATGCGCGCGGTCTTTCCGAAAACGCCCCTGATGCGGAACGACTTGCTGAGCGCGCGCTACGGGGCGGAGGTCTGGCTGAAGCGTGAAGATCTCAGCCCTGTACGGTCCTACAAATTGCGCGGGGCATTCAACGCGATGCGCAAAGCCATACCGCATCATGCCCTTTTTGTTTGTGCCAGTGCAGGAAACCACGCGCAGGGTGTGGCGTATATGTGCAAGTATTTTGAGGTTCGTGGCGTGGTGTTCATGCCGGTCACCACGCCGGAACAGAAGATCATGAAAACGAAAATGTTCGGCGGTGATTACATCGAGGTCCGGCTGGTCGGGGATTACTTCGACCAGACACTCGCGCAGGCGCAGAACTACTGTACGCAATCCGACGGGTATTTCCTCTCACCTTTCGACGATGACGATGTGATCGAAGGTCAGGCGTCGGTGGCGTCTGAAATTCGCGAACAACTTGGACATCCACCGGATCGCATCGTTCTCCCTGTTGGCGGTGGCGGGCTGTCGGCGGGCATCCGGAGTTATTTCGGCACCGAAACCACCTATACCTTTGTGGAACCGGCCGGTGCCACGAGCCTTGCCGCCGCCGTATCCGAAACCGAACCGGTTGATGTCTCGCCGATCAACAGTTTTGTCGACGGCGCGGCGGTGGCCAAGATCGGAACCCGCACCTTCGAGCGCCTCAAAGATGTGGCGCCCGAAGATATCATCGACCTCTCTGAAGACAGGATTTGCGGCACGATCGTGGAGATGCTGAATGTGGAAGGGATCGTGCTGGAACCCGCAGGCGCCCTTGCCATAGAGGCATTGAGCGAGATCGCCGAAAAGATTCGGGGCAAGACCGTGGTGGCCATCGCGTCGGGCGGAAACTTCGACTTCGAGCGCCTTCCGGAAGTGAAGGAGCGGGCGCAGCGTTACGCAGGTCTCAAAAAGTACCTCATTCTCAGGCTGCCCCAGCGCCCCGGTGCGTTGAAGGATTTTTTGCAGACCCTGGGTGCACACGACAACATCACGCGTTTCGAGTACATGAAGAAATCGGCCCGCAACTTCGGGTCTGTCCTGATCGGGATCGAAACCGATGATCCGGCCAATTTCTCCCAGATGTTCCGGCGAATCCATGAAGCCGGTTTCACATATACCGATATCACCAACGACGAAACGCTGGCGCAGTTCATCATCTGAGTGTGACACATGGATTTTGAAGGCAAAAAAGTTGTCGTGACGGGCGGTTCCAGTGGCATCGGTGCGGCGCTGATCAATTCCTTCGCGGCCAGCGGGGCAAAGACCTGTTGCATCGATCTGCGCGAACCCGACGACAGGACCCCACCGCCGAACCTGTACCTGGCTTGCGATGTCTCAAACGAAGCGGCGCTGAAAGAGGCTATCGCACAAGCCGGCGACGGTTTGGGCGGTCTGGATATTTACGTCTCTAACGCAGGGGTTTTGAGCAAAGGTGAAACAGAGGATGGGCTTGGTGCCAACGATGACTGGGCGCTGTGCTGGTCGGTCAATGTGATGGCACATGTCTATGCGGCGCGCGCCGTGTTGCCGCGGATGCGCGCGCAGGGTCACGGGCGCTTTGTCATCGTTGCATCGGCGGCGGGGTTGCTCAACCAGATTGGCGATCCCGCCTATTCGGCGACAAAGCATGCGGCGGTCAGTTTCGCGGAATCTCTTGCCATTACCCATGGGTCCGACGGCATTGGCGTGACACTGGTTTGCCCGCAGTATGTAGCAACACCGCTGATCGGTCTGCAGGATGCGGACGCGGAAACGAGCGACACGCTATTGTCGGCGGACGAGGTTGCGGACTGCACTTTGAAGGCAATAGCCGGAAACAGGTTTCTCGTCCTGCCGCACCCCGAGGTGCATGCCTATGCCCTGTCGCGAGCGCGGGATCACGATCGCTGGATCGGCGGTATGACGAGGCTGCGGCAAAAGGCGATCACGACCTTTGGAGATGCCCGGCCCGACCGGTTTTTCCGTCTGCTCTAGCCGTCAAAACGATCGGGCAGTTCCGAGAGAAAAACCGCGCGGGACGACTGATAACTTGCGTGAAGCGCGCCGATATCCACCTGCGCAGACGCGTCCTG
>JASFFN010000077.1:0-7022 GCA_050124275.1 Roseobacter sp.
AAACGAATTCGGGATCATTTTGCACACGTGTGCAAAAATTCCTTGCCAAGTGCCGTTACCGGTGACTAGCCTTCGGTAATGCGCGCGACACCTTGTCTGCGGCAGCAGGGGGGCTCATGGCCGAGATACAACTGCGAAACGTGAACAAGCGTTGGGGCAGCTTTGTCGGCGTCGACAACTTCGACCTGACCATTGCCGATCAGGAATTCCTCGTATTGCTGGGTCCGTCAGGCTGCGGAAAGACGACGACCATGCGCATGATTGCTGGCCTTGAGGATGCAACCGAAGGCGAGATCGTGATCGACGGGCGCGTGGTGAACGATCTAGACCCCAAGGACCGCGACGTTGCGATGGTGTTCCAGTCCTACGGGCTTTATCCCAACATGAACGTCTACGAAAACATCCGCTTTCCCCTGAAGGTGCGCAAGGTGCCCGAGGCCGAGCACGACGCGCGCGTCCGTCGAGCGTCCGCCATGGTGGAACTGGATGATTTCCTGCACCGCAAGCCGGCGGAGCTTTCCGGTGGGCAGCGACAGCGCGTGGCGCTGGCGCGGGCGATCGTGCGCGAGCCAAATGTCTTTCTGATGGACGAGCCTCTGTCCAACCTCGATGCCAAACTGCGTGTCTCGACGCGCGCACAGATCAAGAACCTCAGTCACGAACTCAAAGTGACAACGGTTTATGTGACCCACGACCAGATCGAGGCGATGACGCTTGCCGATCGCGTCGTGGTCATGAAACAGGGTAAGGTGCAGCAGGTCGGCACGCCCACCGATATCTACGATAACCCGGCGAATACCTTCGTGGCCAGTTTCATCGGCAGCCCGGCCATGAACCTGATGGACGGTGAGATCAGCGGCGGCACCTTCCACGGAACGAATGTCACGATCCCGGGCATCGGCGGGCCGGATGGCTCCGTCACGCTGGGGTTCCGCGCCGAAGACGCCGCACTTGCCGACACCGGCGCGGGCGAAATCACGGCGCCGATCTATACGATCGAGCTTTTGGGCGATGCGACCATGCTCACCGTGCGCGCCGGTGGGCAGCTTGTCTCCGTCAAGGCGCACAAGGAGTTCCGGGCCGAGATAGGAGATATCGTCTCCTTTTCGGTACCGGCAACGATCTGCCACTTGTTTGATACGGAAAGCGGGATGCGGATCGAACGGGCCTGACCAAAGCACAGCCCGACTTGCGGGCACAAACAGGGTGCAGTCTTGCAAGAAGCACCCGAAAACAAAGCAACAGGGAGTTTGCAGATGTTTTTGAAAAGAATTGCACTGGCGGGCGCCGTCTCGCTGATGGGGAGCGCGACTTTCGCCGCCTGTTCCTATGAGAACGAGGTGCCGCTGAAATCACTCAGCGCGGGGTTTGAAGCATGGAAAGCCGTCACCGACGCCATGGCCGAGTGCGGCAACTTTCAGGCGGAGCTCGATCAGGAGTTCCGCACCAAGCAACCGGCCGCCTTTGAAGCGAACCCGTCACTCTATCACATCGGTGGCGTGTCCAACGGCACGATTACACCGCTGTTGAATGCGGGCACCATTCGCCCGCTGGATGACCTTGTCGAGAAATACGGTCAGAATCTGAAACCGAACCAGCTCATCCGCGTGAACGGTCAGGTCATGGCCGTCGCCATGATGGTGAACACGCAACACCTGATGTACCGCGAGGACATCCTGTCCGAGCTGGGCATCGATACGCCGACGACCTGGGACGAGGTCTACGCCGCCGCGGACAAGATCAAGGCTGCGGGTGTTGTCGACTATCCGCTCGGCGCCACCATGAAATCCGGCTGGAACCTCGCACAGGAGTTCGTGAACATGTATGCCGGCTATGGCGGCAGGCTATTCAACGACGACAATACGACAGCGGTGAATTCCGATGCCGGTATCAAGTCGTTGGAGACCATGAAAAAGGCGCTGGCGTACACCGACCCGGAAGTGCTGGTCAGCGACAGCACCTACGTCCAGCAGCAGTTCCAGCAGGGCAAGATCGCGATGGCAAACCTCTGGGCCAGCCGGGCGGGTGCGATGGACGACGAGGCTGAAAGCCAGGTGGTGGGAAAAGTGGCGATGGCTGCGGCACCGAAGGCCATGGAGGGCGGCGCGCCCGCGACGACGCTGTGGTGGGACGGTATCGTGATTGCCAGGAACATCACTGACGAAGAGGCCGACGCCGCATTCCGTCTGGCGATGGAGGGGCTCGATGCGGATATGGTCAAAGGTGCGAACGATGCGGCAATCTGGCTGGTTGAGGGCTATGTGCCCACAGCCGTTGCCAAAGGCGCCATCGATACGGCAACGGCAAATCCCGCACCGCCCGCCTATCCTTCCACGACGCAGATGGGCCTTTTGCACACGGCGCTTGGCAATGAACTGCCTGCATTCCTGACGGGTGAGCGCGATGCGGCGGCGACATTGATCGCGGTCGACGAAGCCTACACGACGTCAGCCAAGGAAGCGGGCGTTTTGAAGTAACCAATGGGCCGCCCGGGGGATGCTTCGGCCGGCCTTTCTTCCGGCGGCTTTCTCAACGGGACGTTTCAGCGCCATTGGCAAAGCCGGAACCGGCCAGCGATCTGCTGGCTGACCTCGAGGAACAGGCCATGAAGTTCAAGACATTCGCAGCCTTCGTCGGCCCGTCTGTTTTCATGATGCTGCTTTTCATCGCGGCACCGCTGGTCAGCGTGTTCATCCAGAGTTTTCAGGTTACGCAACCTATCCTCGAACAGGTGGAGGTCGAGACCTGCACGCCGGGCTTTCTCACGCAGACCTGCACGACCGAGATCAAGACCGTGCCGGTGCTGGACGAGAACGGCAAGACGCTGACGGAGACGCGCTGGGTCGGGCTGCAAAGCTACAAGAACGTGCTGCAGATGGACAAGTTCTGGGAAGCGGTCGGCAACGGCAGCTGGAACGACATCATGCAGATCGACTTCTGGAAGGCGCTGCGCTTCACGCTGTCGTTCACCTTGCTGACCCTGCCTCTGGTGATCGGCGTCGGGCTGGCCATCGCGCTTGCGGTCAACAATGCCGCGCGGTCGATTCGCGGCCCGATCATTTTCATTTCGCTTCTGCCTTTCATCATCACCCCGGTGATCGGATCCCTCTCGATTTACTGGCTCTTTGTCGGGGACGGCATCCTTACCGCCATGATGGAACGCTGGACGGGTACCGATATCTCAATGTTCGCGCAGGCCTGGACGATCGAGCTTTTGATGTATTTCTACCGGGTCTGGCACGTCGCCCCGTTCGCCTTCGTGATTTTCTATGCGGGCCTGCAAACGGTGAACATGGACACGCTGGAATCGGCAGTGATCGACGGGGCCAACCGTTGGGAACGCCTGCGGCACGTGATCATCCCGCACCTGATGCCGCTGATAATATTTGTCGCGCTGATCCATCTGATGGACTGCTATCGCGTTTTCGAAGAGATCGTCGGCTTTCGCAGCCAAGCGCATGTGATCTCGTTGCAATGGCTGACCTATGACTTCATGACACCGGACGACGCGGGCAACCGCGCTATCAGCCGCGCCTCTGCCTCCGCTATGCTGACCATGATCGGCATCGTCATCCTGCTCATCCTGCCGCTGCGCCGCACCTGGCGCGATCACAAGGGGAGCGCGCACTGATGTCGACACCGAAGGCCATGCAGCAGTCTTTCGCGCTGCGCTTCTCGTCGGGTGCCTTTCTGGGCTTCTGGTGCCTGCTGGCGGCATTTCCGATTTTCTGGATCGCGATCATGAGCTTCAAGTCGCCGGTCGATGCCTTCGCCGCAAGCCCGTGGGACGTGATTGCCGGCCCTGCAACCCGCGCTGGCGGGAACGGCCTGTCGCTTGTCGATATCGTGGCGGGGCTTGTCGTCCTCTATTTCGCGATCCGCTGGGCCTTTACCCGCTTGCCCGGGCTTGTTCAGCAGTACTGCCCGCCCGGCCTGATAGCCCTGGGCTGGATCTTTGGCGCAGTGCTCTACGGCATCGCCTTCGTGCTGATCTTCTTCGGCGCGCTGCCGCTGCTGCTGGCACCGGTCAATGGGCTTCTCGGGCCGCTTGGCGATCCCATCCTCGGGTTGACGACCGAACATTACCGGGCGGTCTGGGTCGAGAACGAATTCTACCGCAACTTTCTCAATTCGATGCTGGTCACCGCGGGTGTCGTTACCGTTTCGCTGACCGTGGGAACCCTCGCAGGCTATGGCCTTGCGCGCTCGGGGTCCAATCTGGCCTTCTGGCTCCTGATCCTCGCACTCGTGTTCCGCGCCCTGCCGCATTCGGTGCTGGTCGCGGGGTATCTGCCGGTCTTCATCAACTCCTCGGAAATCCTGCGGCCCATTTTCGGAGCCGGCGCGCCGACGCTCTATGGCCAGCCCTGGGCGGTGATCGCGGTGCTGGTCGCGATCAATCAGCCCTTCACTATCTGGATGCTGCGATCGTTTTTCCAGAACATACCAGCGGAACTGGACGAGGCGGCCCGCGTGGACGGGTGTTCGCATTTCGAGGCCTTTCGCCGGGTCATCATGCCGGTGATGTGGCCAGGGGTGATCACGACGGGGCTCTTTTCCTTCCTGCTGGGATATAACGACTTTCTCGTGACCTCTCTGCTGCTCGATGCCCAGAACCAGACGATGGTCCCCGCGATTGCCGGTTATTTCAACCGAGAGACGACAACCACCGATCAGGTCGAAGCCGTCGCCGCAGCGGTCTCGATCACCGCGCCGCTGTTCCTGCTGGTCATGGTTTTCCAGCGCCAGATCGTCAGCGGCCTGACCGCGGGTGCGGTGAAAGGATGATGCGATGAAAGGATCTAGGCCCGAGCAGGCTGTCCTGAGCAAAGATACGGACATGAGCAAGACGAACGCCACCCGCCGCGTCATCGAAGCCATGGTGGACGGGCTGAACGATCATCGCATCGACGATATCGGCGCTTTCTTTGCCGACAGCTTTCGCTGGATGGGCAATCAGGGCTGCGGCACCAAGAACGGATTGAGAGAGTTTCAGGACAACTGGCAACGCCCGTTTCAGGCGGCTTTCTCGGAAAAGGTCTGCGTGGACGAGGCGCGGCTTTACATGGGCGAATGGGCTGCCGCCTTCGGGCGGCAGGAAGCGACGCATTCGGGCGACTTCATGGGTGTCGCGCCCACGGGTAAGAGGGTCGAGATCCGCTACATGGATTTCTGGAAAGTGGAAGACGGCAAGATCACCGATAACTGGGTGATGGTCGATTTTCCGCACGTGCTGGCACAGCTCGGCAAAGATGTGTTCGGCGGCGAAGGTTGGGAGGCCTTCGATCGTGGCGAAAAGATACCGCCACGCCCCGGTGAGTGAGGAGACAAGGATATGGCGATTGAATACCTGAAGCGCGGTAAACCCGAAGCGGAACGCGCGGAAGATGACGCGAAAACCCGAGCCGCGGTCGAAGGCATACTGGCCGATATTGACGCGCGCGGCGACGCGGCGGTCAGAGAGCTGAGCGAGAAGTTCGACAAGTACTCCCCGCCGTCTTTTCGTCTCAGCGAGCAGGAGATCGAGGATCTGATCGCGCAGCTGAGTCCCCGTGAGCTGGAAGACATCCGTTTTGCGCAGGAACAGGTGCGCAATTTCGCGCAGGCCCAGCGGGACAGCATGCTTGATATCGAGATCGAAACCATACCGGGGGTGATTCTCGGCCACAAGAACATCCCCGTTCAGTCCGTGGGGTGCTACGTGCCGGGGGGCAAATTCCCGATGGTGGCGTCGGCGCATATGTCGGTGGCCACCGCCAGCGTGGCAGGCGTGCCGCGCATCATCGCCTGCACGCCGCCGTTCAAGGGCAAACCGAACCCCGCCGTGATCGCCGCCATGCATATGGGCGGCGCGCATGAGATCTACGTCATGGGCGGCATTCAGGCGGTCGGTGCCATGGCCATCGGCACCGAAACCATCGAGCCGGTGCACATGCTCGTCGGGCCCGGCAACGCCTATGTCGCCGAGGCCAAGCGCCAGCTCTTCGGGCGCGTCGGCATCGACCTCTTTGCCGGACCCACCGAGACGATGGTCATTGCCGATGACACCGTGGATGCCGAGATGTGCGCGACCGATCTTCTGGGACAGGCCGAGCACGGCTATAACTCGCCGGCGGTGCTGCTGACCAATTCTCGCAAGCTTGCCGAAGAAACGCTCGCGGAAGTCGAACGAATTCTGACCATCCTGCCGACGGCGGACACCGCGCGGGTAAGCTGGCAGGATTACGGAGAAGTCATTCTCTGCGACACTTATGACGAGATGCTGACCGTGGCCAATGACATCGCGTCGGAGCACGTGCAGGTCATGACGGACCGGGATGACTGGTTTCTTGATAACATGACCTGTTACGGCGCGCTCTTTCTGGGCCCCCGCACCAATGTCGCCAACGGCGACAAGGTCATCGGGACCAACCACACGCTGCCCACGAGGAAGGCCGGGCGCTATACCGGCGGTCTCTGGGTCGGCAAGTTCCTCAAGACCCACAGCTACCAGAAGATCCTCAGCGATGAAGCCGCCGTGGAAATCGGCGCTTATGGCTCGAGGCTCTGTATGCTCGAAGGGTTTGTCGGTCACGCCGAGCAATGCAACCTGCGGGTCCGGCGCTACGGCGGGGTGAACGTGCCCTACGGCACCGGCGCGCCCGCCAGGGAAGCGGCTGAGTAAGCGGCGAATGGCAGACCGGCACTCAGAACACAAAGCGTTGATGGCAGCCCTTCGCGCGGTCATGTACGACTTTGACCTCGCGGCGCTGCGAGGCGTTCTGGACAGCCGTTGTGCGCCTGATGTGGTGTTCCGCCTGGCATATCCGTTCGAAACGATCCCCGGTGTGGAGGCCTACGTCGACCGCGCCTATGCTCCGCTTTTGCGCGCGGTGCCCGATCTGGAGCGTCGTGACTACATCGTCATGGCGGGTGCCACGCCGGAAGGGGCGGACTGGGTCGGCTGCGGCGGCTATTACACCGGTGCATTCATGTCGCCCTGGCTGGACATTCCGGCGACGGGTCACATGATGCATATGCGG
>JASFFN010000078.1:0-6993 GCA_050124275.1 Roseobacter sp.
ATCGGGATCACGCGCGGCCTCGAGGCGCAAGCGCAGATCACACGAGGCGCCGCGCAGGATATCGCGTTCCGCCAGCAGGGCGGCCAGCAGCGGCGCCGTTGGCCCGCCTTTCTCGACCATATGGGCAAGGCGCGGGTGAAGCGGCATCTCCGCGAGTTTCCGTCCGTGTGCGGTGATGCGACGGTCCGAATCGAGCGCGCCCAGCATTTCAAGAACGGAGCATGCCTCGGACAGCCGGCCCGTATGCGGTGGCGTGAGAAAACGCATGTCTTCCGGCCTGGCGCCCCACAGAGCGATCTCGAGCGCGAGGCCCGTCAGATCGCTGATCTCGATCTCGGCGGGGGGGAAGGCGGGCAGCGCCCCTTCTTCGCCCCTGGTCCAGAGCTTGTAGCACACTCCCGGTTCGATGCGTCCCGCGCGCCCTGCGCGTTGCGTGGCCTCGGCACGCGAGACCCGCGTGGTCACCAGACGCGCCATGCCGGATGCGGGGTCAAACTCCGAACGCCGGGCAAGGCCTGCATCGACGACGATTCGGATGCCCTCGATGGTGAGGGATGTTTCTGCGATGGAGGTTGCGAGTACGACTTTGCGCCCTGTTCGCGCGGGCTCTATCGCCTTGCGCTGGTCCTTGAACTTCATCGCCCCGAAAAGCGGCTGCAGGGTTGTGTCGGCGGGCAGGCGGCTTTCCAGATACGCTGCCGTGCGCCGGATTTCGCCTTCGCCCGGCAGGAACACAAGCGCGGATCCGGGTTGTTCCGACAGTGCCTGCAGCACCACTTCCGCGGTCTTTTCGTGGAGGCGGGCGTCCTTGGCCAGCGGTCTCGGCAGCCAGTGGTTAGTGACCTCGAAACTGCGGCCTTCCGAGGTCAGAAGCGGCGCCGCCATCAGTTCTGCGACCGGTTCGGCGTCCAGGGTCGCTGACATGGCCACAAGCAAGAGATCGTCGCGCAGCGCATCGGCGATCTCGAGACACAAGGCAAGCCCGAGGTCGGCATTGAGAGAGCGTTCGTGAAACTCGTCGAAGATCACGGCGCCCACGCCCGGCAGGTCCGGCTGGTTTTGCAGCATCCGGGTCAGGATGCCTTCGGTAATGACTTCGATCCGCGTCCGGGGGCCGGTTCTGCTCTGGCCGCGAATCCGGTATCCTACGGTTTCGCCCGCCTTTTCGCCGAGCGTTTGCGCCATCCGCTCTGCCGCGGCCCGCGCGGCCAGCCGGCGCGGCTCCAGCATCAGGATGCGCCCTTTGACCAGACCCGATGACAGCAGCGCGAGCGGGACCCGCGTCGTCTTGCCGGCGCCGGGGGGAGCTTGCAGGACAAGACGGCGCTGCCGGCCGAGCGTCTTAATGACCTGAGGAAGAATGCCGTCGATGGGCAACAAATCGGACATGGCCTTGCTTAGCGGATGGGCGCGGGCGCGCCAAGCTCTGGACATTTGGCAGGTACTGCCGGAAAACCGCCTGTGAGATTGGGCAGGGGGCGCATGGATACGGCAGAACTGGCAGCGAAGGTTGCAAAGGGCGAGCGACGGGCACTGGCGCGCGCCATCACGCTCGTGGAAAGTGCGCGCGCGGATCACAAGGAGGAGGCTGCCGCTTTGCTGCAGGCTTTGCCGAAAGATCGCGAGGCCCTCCGCATCGGACTGTCCGGCACGCCGGGTGTGGGCAAATCGACTTTCGTCGAAAGCTTCGGGATGATGCTGGTGGAAAAAGGCCTGCGCATCGCGGTTCTGGCCGTCGATCCATCCTCCACGCGCTCCGGCGGGTCGATTCTCGGGGACAAGACACGGATGGACCGGCTGTCGCGGTCTCCCAATGCCTTTATCCGACCGTCGCCCAGCCAGACACATCTGGGCGGTGTCGCGCGGCGCTCGCGCGAGGCGGTGGCATTATGCGAGGCGGCGGGTTTTGATGTCATCCTGATCGAGACCGTCGGCGTTGGACAATCCGAAACCGTGGTTTCAGAAATGTCGGATCTCTTCCTGCTTCTGCTTGCGCCTGCGGGCGGTGACGAACTGCAGGGCGTCAAGCGGGGCATCATGGAAATTGCCGACATGATCCTTGTGAACAAGGCAGACGGTGATCTGAAGGCGGCTGCCATGCGCACCTGCGCGGATTATGCGGGCGCGTTGCGGCTTTTGCGCAAAAGACCGCAGGACCCCGAAGGTTTTCCCAAGGCGGTGATGGTCTCCGCCCTGCAGGAAAGCGGACTGGAAGAGGTCTGGAAAGACATTGAAGGCCTCGTGGACTGGCGGCGCGCGCATGGGTTCTGGGATAAAACCCGGGCGGATCAGGCGCGCTACTGGTTCGTGCAGGAGGTGCGGAACGCTCTGTTGGCGCAGATTGAAACGCCGAAGGCCAGGTCCGTGCTGGAGCATTACGCATCGAAGGTCGTGCATGGGGATATCGCGCCGACTGTTGCCGCGCGCGCATTTCTGACGGACCTCAAGGAGCAGTGACGCTTTTGCGCAAATAACAGCATGGCCCGGGTTGACCGGCGATGCGATTCCCACTATTGCCAGCGAACGAAATTTCAGGGCGGGAGGTTTGACCGCCCCATTAGTCGTTGACCGGACCGCCGGAGCGACCCGATAGAAAAGGACGAACCCATGTCGCGCGTTTGCGAATTGACCGGAAAAGGCCCGATGACTGGCAACAATGTCAGCCACGCCAACAACAAGACACGTCGGCGTTTCCTGCCGAACCTGAATGACGTGACCCTGCAATCCGAGGCATTGGGTCGTGGATTCAAATTTCGAATCTCTGCCGCCGCCCTGCGCACGGTAGACCACCGGGGTGGACTGGATCAGTTTTTGGCCAAGGCGAAAGACAGTGATCTGTCTGCCAACGCACTCAAAGTGAAGAAAGCCGTTGCGAAAGCATCCGGCGCTGCCGACGCGTTGAGCTGAAGCACTCCGCTCATTTTCGACGATTGCGCCCCGGCTGGCACAGTCCGGGGCGTTTTCTTTTGGTATGGTCTTTCATCGCTGTTTTTGACTAGAGTGCGCATCAAATGCGTCATCTGTTGAAATACGTTTTTGGTGCCGGTCTGTGCCTGATGCTCCTCGTCACCGGGCAAAGCATGGCCGCACAGCGTGGCGCTGCGGCTGCGACCGGCCAGATGGTGATCTGCATCGGGCTCGAAACGGTCACGGTATATGTGGACGACGAGGGCAACCCGACCACGGCGCCGCACATATGCCCGGAGTGCATCGTGCATTTCGTTCAGGGGCCGGTGCCGTTTTCGGCCGCCTGCTTTGACGCCGAGACGCAAGAGGTTTTCCTCGCGAGTCCGGCGTTGTTGCGCGGGCACCGCACTGTCGGGAAAGGCTATTTTAGCCGGGCGCCCCCATACCGCGCCTGATCTCACCTTCGCTCAGAACAACAGAATTTTTGGGAGACTCAGATGTTTCTTTCTAGCTTGTCGCGCGGCGTTCTGGCCGCTGTTTTTGCCGCTGTGCCGGTGCTTTCTCTGGCAGAGATCGTCATCACCGACCCCTATGCCCGTGTATCCCGCCCCGGCGCGCCCACAGGTGCTGCCTTCATGATCATCGAAAATACCTCTGACACGGCGGACCGGCTCGTTTCAGCCAGTTCTGACGTGGCCAAGCGGGTGGAATTGCATACCCACATCGATCAGGGTGACGGGGTGATGAAGATGACTGAAATCGAAGGCGGGGTCGAGATCGGCCCGGGTGCGACCTATGTCATGAAACGCGGCGGCGATCACGTGATGTTCATGGGGCTCAATGAGACGCTGGAACAGGGCGGCGAAGTGCAGGTGACGCTCACCTTCGAGCAGGCGGGCGATGTTACACTCACCATCCCGGTCGACAATGAACGGGCGTCCGGTCATGGGTCCATGAACCATGGCTCCATGAAAAACAACGTGACGAACTGATCAAGCGGCGTTGCCGAGCATCTCCGCGACCCAGGCCGGCAAGGTCCGGGTCGCGGGCCCTATGCGGATGTCATGGAACTGGTTACCGACTTCGGACCGTTCGAGATTGAACTCGATGGTGCGGGCGCCGTAGCGGCGTGCTTCGGCGACGAAACCGGCCGCCGGGTAGACGTTTCCGGATGTCCCTATTGCCGCGAAGATGTCCGCGGTGGCGAGATGGCCGTAGATTTCCTCCATGTCGTAGGGCATTTCTCCAAACCAGACGATATCAGGACGGGCCGTAGGTGCCGCGCATTTCGGGCAGGCGTCGCCGGGCGCCATGACAAGCGGTGCAGGCCAGCGATGCTCGCAGGCGGAACAGAGCGCGCTGTTGAGCGCGCCATGCATATGCATCACGCGGGTGCTGCCGGCTTGCTCGTGCAGGTCATCGACGTTCTGCGTCACGAGAACCACGTCACCGGCATATTCCGCTTCGAGCCGCGCCAATGCCTTGTGACCGGCGTTCGGCTTGGCCTCGGCGGCCTGAGCGCGGCGTGCGTTGTAAAAGTCGACGACCAGCTTCGGATCGCGGGCAAAACCTTCGGGGGTTGCCACGTCCTCGATACGGTGTTGCGCCCAGAGGCCGCCCTCGGCGCGAAAGGTGCTCAATCCGCTTTCCGCCGAGATACCCGCGCCGGTCAGAATGACTATTTTTTGCATTGTCTCTTCCCCTTTGCCGTTATTTTTTGCCCGGTGACGTCGGTTCTGTCAAAGCGTCCCTGGAGACATGGCCGCCACTTGCGGAGCACGCCGTTTTCGCCGACCCTGAAACATGCGTAGAATGGAGTTCGGGATGAAAGTAGCCACCGCCGCCTATCCCTTGGATTTTCTCGGCTCATGGGCACAGTATGAAGACAAAATAGCCGCCTGGGTGGCCGAGGCTGCGGCAATGGGAGCACAACTGCTGGTTTTCCCGGAATACGGCGCGATGGAGCTTGCGACACTCGCCGGGGTCGACGCCGCGGGAGATCTCGAGAAATCGCTTTATGCGGTATCGGACCGGTTGGAAGATGCCGATACCCTGCATGAGAAACTCAGTGCGGAATATCAGGTGCATATCCTCGCGGCCTCGGGGCCCGCCGCGACTTTCACGCGCCCGGTCAACCGCGCGCGGTTTTTTTCCCCCGCCGGTCGGCGAGGTGCGCAGGACAAACAGATCATGACCCCTTTCGAAAGGAACGATTGGGGCGTTGTCTCGGGCGGACCTTTACAGATGTTCCACACCGAGATTGGCAAGCTCGGCGTCTTGATCTGCTATGACGCAGAGTTCCCGCTGTTGGGGCGGGCGCTGTCCGACTGCGATGTGCTGCTTGTCCCGTCCTGTACCGAAGCCTTGTCGGGTTACTGGCGGGTTCGTATCGGTGCCATGGCGCGTGCGCTTGAAAATCAATGCGTTGCGGTGATGTCTTCCCTCGTGGGGCAGGTCGGATGGTCTCAGTCTGTGGATGTTTCGACCGGTGCGGGAGGGGTCTTTGGACCGCCGGATATCGGATTTCCCGCCGCAGGGGTTTTGGCGGCAGGTATTCTCAACCAACCGGGATGGACCTATGCGGACGTCGATTTCGAGGCGATATCCGCGGTGCGGTCGCACGGGGCCGTTCTCGGGCGTCGGCACTGGGCAGAACAACTGGGCCGTGACGGTGCGGCGCCGATCGTCGATTTACGCTGATTTGACTTGAAAAATCTGGCGAAAGCGCTCATTTAAGCGGCGTTCACAACCAGTGGACGCGTTTTGAAGGAGAAAACATGGCCAAGGAAGATACGCTCGAATTCCCCGGTGTCGTGAAGGAACTCCTGCCCAATGCGACGTTTCGGGTCGAGCTTGAAAACGGCCATGAGATCATCGCACATACGGCGGGAAAGATGCGCAAGAACCGCATCCGCGTTCTGGCAGGCGACAAGGTTCAGGTTGAGATGACGCCCTATGATCTGACTAAGGGTCGGATCAACTATCGCTTCAAATAAGTCTTGCTTATTCTGGGGTCTGCATCGGCGCGCCGCAAGGAATTGCTGGCGCAACTCGGAATTGTGCCGGATGCGATCCGCGCTCCCGAGATCGACGAAGAACCGCACAAAGGCGAGCTGCCGCGCCCCTACTGCACTCGGATCGCACGGGAAAAGCTCGAGGCGGTGGCGGCGTCTGACGATGATATCGTTCTGTGTGCCGACACGACCGTTGCGTTGGGCCGCCGCATCCTGGGAAAACCCGAAGACGCGACTGAAGCGCGCCGGTTTCTGGCGCTGATGTCGGGACGGCGCCACCGGGTAGTCACCGCCGTCGCCGTTCGGAAAGCTGAAAGACGGTGGGTCAAGGACGTGGTAAGCATGGTGCGCATGAAATCACTGTCCCGGTCGGAAATAGATGGCTACATCGACAGCGGCGATTGGCAGGGCAAGGCGGGGGGGTATGCCATCCAGGGACCCGCCGCCGCATTCATCCCCTGGATCAGCGGCTCTTATACGGGCATTGTCGGCCTGCCTCTGGCGGAGACGGCCCATCTGCTGCGTGCCGCGGGCTATGAGGGCCGGTCATGAAAGGACGCCTGATTGTCCTCGACCATCATAAAAGCCGAGAAGCCGCGGCGCTTTTTGTGGACGGCATTCTGGAGGATCTGCTCATCGATCCGGATTTGCCGAGACCCGGAACGGTGTATCGGGCCATCGCGGAACGGCCACTGAAAGGGCAGGGCGGGATGTTCCTGAAGACGCCGGATGGTCCTGCCTTTCTGCGACAGGTGAAGGGCCTTGCGCCCGGTCAGACCCTGAAGGTGCAGGTCAACGGCTACGCGGAAGCCGGCAAGGCCATCCCCGTTACGCAGAAACTGCTGTTCAAGAGCAGGTATGTCATCGTCACGCCAGACGCGCCCGGGATAAACATCAGCCGCTCGATCAGGGACGAAACGGAACGTGATCGCTTGTTGGAAATCGGTCACGACCTCGGGGAGGTCGAAAGGTTTGGTCTCATCTTCCGGTCCTGCTGCGCGGATGCCGACGGCGAGGCAATCGCCCGTGACGCAAGCGCCATGCTGGACCTCGCACGGTCGGTGATCGAGGA
>JASFFN010000079.1:0-6932 GCA_050124275.1 Roseobacter sp.
CGCAGGCGGCGTCGATCGCGGGGTTCGCGTGATAGCGGATGAAGGTCTCGGGGTCGGCCTCGCAAAGCTTCTGCAAGGAGTTCCAGATCCGGTCGTTGCTGCCGGCGGCGGCGAAATGATCGGCCCGAGTTCCTTTGCCGGCTTTCTCGCGTGCGATGATATCGTTGAAAATCGCGGTGGCCGCATCAATCGCGCTGGTGTCCTCACAGGCATGGCGCAGCACGAAGACCCCTGCCCCGCTCTGCAGGATGCGCGCCCACTCCGCCATCAGGCCACGGCGGCGGTCGACCTCCGTCAATTGCCCGGAAAGAGCCTGCATATCGTAGACCGGCACGTTCTGCGGCGTTTCGCAAGCCTGTGGCACGTCGCGTGGGTTGACATCGCGCAGCACCAGAGCCGCGAAATCGCTCAGGTCGCAGGCGTCAGCCGCGTAGTAGCCACGCTGCGTTTTTTGCATCGTATTCATCCGCTGTCTCCCGCTGGATCCGGTCTTACCCCGCGTCGCGCTCGGCGATCCAGTTATGATCGGGGTCGTTCTCGAACCGCCACTTGCGCAAAGGCCCCGCCATCACGTTGAGGTAGTACATGTCATAGCCGTAGGGCGCACCGCAGGGGTGATGCCCGCGCGGCACACAGACCACATCGCCATCCTTGACCGCCATGGTCTCGTCCAGACTGCCGTCGTCGGTATAGACCCGCTGCACGCCAAAACCCTGCGCGGGGTTCAGGCGGTGATAATAGGTTTCCTCCAGATAGGTCATGCGTGGGTAGTCGTCCTCGTCATGGCGATGGCTGGGATAGGACGACCAGTTGCCCTGCGGCGTGAACACTTCGGTCACCAGCAGGCTGGAGGCCACGTCGCGGTCCTCCATCGCGATGTTGTTGATGTAGCGGGTGTTCTGACCCTTGCCGCGCGGGGTGAGTTCGATCCCCTCGGGGCCGATTTTCCGCGCCGGAAAGTGCGCGGTCGCGGGCGCCGAGCAAACAGCCAATACGCAGGCGGTCGTCGCCTCGGCCTGCCAGAATTTCTCCTGCGGGACGTAGAGGCAATGGGGTGGCGTCCGCTCGAAAACGGACATCCGTTCTCCCATCTGGCCAAAATCCTGCCCGGCGGCATTGATATGTGCGCGACCTTCGACGACGACGAGGATGGCCTCGCGGTCTTTGGTCGGTCCGCTCACGGTCTCTCCTTTGGCGATCTTGAAGAGATCGAAACCGACGTAATGCCAGCCTGCGACCTCCGGCGTGATCGCGTGGACATGGCCGGAAGCGCCTTTCGGTTTGTGCAGCAGACCGCTCATACCGTGCCGCCGAGAGAGCCCTCGAGCGTAGCCAGTTCCTGACCGCCCGCCATCATGTCCTGCAGTTCGTCCGGGGTGATCTGACCCCGCTGGGCCGTGCCGAGCGTCTTGCCGCGGTTAAGAACGGTAAAGCGGTCGCCCACCGCCATCGCGTGGCGGACATTGTGGGTGATGAACACCACGCCGATCCCCTCCTTGCGCACCCGGTCGATGGTGGCCAGCACGTTGGAAGTCTGGCGCACGCCGAGCGCCGATGTCGGCTCGTCGAGGATCAGCACCTTGGCCCCGAAATAGACAGCCCGCGCAATCGCGACAGTCTGCCGTTCCCCGCCCGAGAGCGTGCCAACCGCCTGATCGGGCCCGCGCAGGTTGATGCCCATCTTGCGCATCTGCTCCATGGTGACACGATTAGCAAAGTCATGGTCAAAAAATGGCAGCCCGGCGATCTTTTTTACTGGCTCGTTGCCCATAAAGAAGTTGCGGCTGACGCTCATCAGCGGGATCATTGCAAGATGCTGGTGCACAGTCGCGATACCTGCCGAGATGGCATCGCGCGGATCCGCGAAATATAGCGGCTTATTCTCGAATACGATCTCGCCCTTCGTTGGCCTGTGTACCCCCGACATGGTCTTGATAAACGTCGACTTGCCCGCACCGTTGTCCCCAAGCAGACAGTGACACTCGCCGGGGTAGACATCAACCGAGACCCCTGCCAACGCGATGACGCTGCCAAAATGCTTCTCGATATTTTTCATCCTGATGATAGGTTCATGCTCGTTCATATCAGCGCTCCCCCGTGATTATTCGACGAATATATGTGTTCAGGATCACCGCCGCGAGCAAGATGATGCCAAGAAACACCCGGAACAGTGACGATTCTACCCCAGCGAAGAACAAACCCTGCTGCACGACGCCAAAAATCAGCGCACCAAGCGCAGCACCAAGCACTGATCCATAACCACCGGTCAGCAGAGCGCCGCCGATGACCACCGCGATGATCGCCTCGAATTCCTTGAGAAGCCCGCGGTCGGCCCCCGCGGAGCCGAACTCCATCACCTGACAGGTGGCGAAGACGGTCGCGCAGAAGGCGGTGAACATGAACATCATGATCTTGACGCGGTTGACCGGCACACCCGAGTTGCGCGCCGCTTCCGCATCGCCCCCCGCCGCGAAGATCCAGTTGCCGAAGCGCGTGCGGGTCAGCAGGACATGGCCGAAGATGATGAGGATGATCGCCCAGACGATCAGCATCGGAATGCCGTCGACGACGGGTTGCCCCTCCCGCGTGCCGCGCGTGAATGTTTCTATCATGCCGATGTCGCCGAGCCATTGAAAGAAAGAACCGCCGATCTTGCCGCCGAAGGCCGCGCCCAGCCAGTCGCCCTCCGCCGCATCGCGGATGCCGCCGATGATCGTCTTGCTCTCGATGGTTTGCGGGATGTAGATGGTAAAGCCGCGCAGGATGAAGAGAAACGCCAGAGTCACAATGAAACTGGGCAGGCCAGTGCGAATGACGATCCACCCGTTCAGCGCGCCAAGGGTGATGCAGATGATGAACGTGGTGATGATGGCAATCCACATCGGCCACGCAAGCACGACCCCGAAGACCGCGATCATCATGCCGGCAAATCCAATCATCGAGCCGACCGAGAGATCGAACTCGCCCGCGATCATCAGAAGGCACGCGCCGACGGCGATGATCATGAACTGCGCCGAGACGATGGACCAGTTCATGACGCCCTGCGCCGCGAACATGCCCGAATCGTGCGCGAACAGGAAAAACAGCGTGAAGACCGCCACGGTGCCAACGATACCGCCGAGTTCCGGCCGGATCAGCGCCTGGCGCAGAGGTGAGATTTGCTTGACTCTTTCGTCAGTTACCCGTGCATCCGACATAATTGCCCCTCCCCAGGTGTCCCCAAAAAGGGCGGTCCGGAGGGACCGCCCTTTTAGATTATCGGATCAGCGGTATTCGCCCGCGAATTTTTCCACCTTCTCCAGACCAGATTTGGTCACGAAGCCAGGGCCAGAGTTGATGTTGTTGCCCGGCAGCACACCGTAGCGATCCCAGTTGGCGAGGATTATCACCGGCATGTAGGCCTGCAGAAAGGGCTGCTGGTCGATACCCCACTTTATGATATCGGCCTTGATCGCTTTGACGATCTCTTCCCCCAGATCGAAGGTGCCGAAGTGGATCGCACCCGCCATGCCGTTTTCCTGAAGTGCGGCAATGGTCGGGTCAGCCGAGACAGGACCAAGCGTCAGGATGCCATCGACATCGGGATTCGCGGAGAGATAGGCCAGAACCTTGTTCTTGATCTCGGACGGGTCGGTGCCTGAGTCCATCATCGCGTCGCCCAGCTCGATGCCCAGACCGTCCGCATAGCCACGGCAGCGCTCCCCCACCGTGGGCTGCTGGATGGCATGGTTCACGCAGAGGAACTTGGTCACGCCTTCGCCCTTGGCGCGCTGACCGGCGGCGAACCCGGCGTCGTACTCGGGCTGGCCGACATACATCAGCGCGCCCACCTCGCGTGCCTGCTCAGGTGTGCCGGTATTCATGATGATGACGTCGATGCCCTGATCGACCGCGTTCCTGATCGGGCCTTTCAGAACGTCGAAATCGGCAAGCGTCGTGATGATACCATCAGGGCTGGACGCAGCCGCCTGATCGATGATCCGCGCCATGTCCGCGATATCGCCGGTAGGCGGATTGCGGTACTCCACATTCGCGCCGACCTGCTTACCCGCCAGCGCGATCCCGTTCTTGATCGTGTTCCACCAAGTATCGCTGTCAGGCGCATGACTTACCAGAATGTAGGTTTCGCCTTCGGCAGCGGCGGACGTCGCCATTCCGAATGGTGCCGCGACAACAGCGGTCGCCAACATCAGATTCTTGATCAGAGCTTTCATGTCATCCTCCCAGATTTGACTTTTCGAGCCATTACAAAGGTCGTTTTTCCACGCCTTCCACGTCAAGGAAAGCACAGGTTGAGAAGCTTTGCAACCGGTTGCAAGAAATCATCACCTGTGTTCAAATACGCGACATTTCGAGGTGTTGGGAAACGCGAGATGCCGGTGACGCTAAAGGATGTTGCAGAACGCGCGGGCGTCTCCCGGTCGGCCGTGTCACGCACCTTCACGGCGGGTGCATCCGTCTCCGCAAAAACCCGGCAGAAGGTGGAAAAGGCTGCCGATGAACTTGGCTACAGGCCCAACGCACTCGCTTCCTCGTTGACCACGGGACGCACCAAGCTGATCGGTCTGGTCGCCAACAATTTCCACAACCCGCTGTTTCTCGAAGTATTCGATCTGTTCACCCGCAGTCTGCAGGACCGTGGCCTGCGACCGTTGCTGGTGAACCTGACCGACGAAACAGACCCCGCCAATTCGCTGCACCTGCTGCGCCAATATTCCGTGGACGGTGTCATCGTCGCGTCGTCGACGCTTTCGCCGGAGTTTTCGCTCGCTTTTCAGCAAGCCAGCATTCCGGTGGTACATTCCTTCGGGAAGTTCGCCGAATACCCCGCCGTGCACGTGGTCGGGATCGACAACATGGAGTGCGGGCGTATGGCCGCGCGTACATTGATCGCCCGGGGATACAGGCGTGTCGGATTTCTGGGCGGGCCGGCTCAGGCCACGTCGACCATCGACCGCCGCGCCGGATTCGTCGAAATCATCGAGTCGCACCCGGACATCGAGATCACCGAAAGCCACGCCACCGCGTATACTTTCGACGCGGGTCGCCACGAGATGTTGAAGCTGCTGCGCGGAAACCCGGCCGAAGCCTATTTCTGCGGCGACGATGTGATTGCAATCGGAGCGCTCAGCGCAATTCGTGAACAGGGCCTGCGGGTGCCGGTCGATATCGGGGTCATGGGCCTCAACGACATGGAGATGGCGCGCTGGCAAAACATCAATCTCACCACGATCCGCCAGCCTGTCGGCGAGATCATCGACGCGTCCATCGCGTTGGTGACAATGATGTTCGATGAGCCTGAAAAGCCGCCCGAAGCGCGGCTCTATCCCTGTGAAATCATTGAACGCGGGACCTTGCGGCCCCTGCCCTCGGGACGGACGTCTGAATGATGAGAAGACCGAAATGGCTTTTTCCAATTATCGAGCAGTCGATCTGGCACGAGAAAGGCATGCCCGCATCGAGTCCGATTTGTTCCATCCGTTACGCCTCGGGTGAGTGCATGGTGGCCGGTGCCAAACTGTGGTTTGCCTCTTCAATATTGCGTCTTTCAACGTGCATTGTGATTATTTTAACCTCGCTGTCACCGCTCATGGCGCAGGAACTTGATCCACGTCGTTGGTCGCATTTGCCCATCAACACGAATTTTTTTGGCGGCGCCTACGCGCATCTGAAGGGAGATATTTCGTTTGACCCCGCTCTTCTGATCGAGGGCGCCAAAGTCGACATAGACATCGCGGCACTCGCCTACATCCGGACGTTCAAGTTGTTTGACAGATCGGCCCGGGTGGATGTCGTCCAAGGCTGGCGCGACGCGCGCTGGACCGGCAAAGTCAACGGGGTGGACACCTCTGTTTCCAGGCAGGGTCTGACCGATACCCGGCTAAGGTTCAGCATGAACGTCATCGGCGCGCCACCGCTGTCCGGAAAGGAATATGCCGCCTACCGCAAAATAACCGAAACGGAAACGATCGTGGGCGTCGCTTTGGGCATCGATCTGCCCACCGGCCACTACAAGAAGGACAAGCTCCTCAACATTGGCAACAACCGGTTTACCTTCAGCCCGCAGCTCGGATTTGTTCACAAGCGCGGCAGGTGGACCTTTGAAGGGACCGGAACCGTGGACTTCTACACCGACAACAGTTCCTTTTTTGGTGGCAACAAGCGCGAAGAAGATCCGTTTTTTACCGCGCAAGGACACATCATTTATGACATCTCACGCGGGTTTTGGGTCTCTGCGAGTCTTGGCTACGGAAATGGCGGTGAGTCGACGATCAACGGCGAAGAAAAAAACGATCGAAAAGAGTTCATCGCCTGGGCTCTGAGCGCCGGTTACCCGGTCACGCAACGTCTGAGCCTCAAGGCGGCCTACATCGGTACAAGCCGTCAGCGGGACTTCGGGATGCAGTCCGACACCTTCACCGTCGGTTTTTCAACTTTTTGGTAAGGGCCGTTTGCAAATCAGCCTTGCGCATTTGACAGCATGGTTCCACGCTAACTGAGTCTGACCGGCAAGGCATAAGGTTTTATCGGTATACCCGCTTGCAAACTACCAACCCTTAGCGGTTCAGCCGGGCGCGTTGGCGGATCCTGTCAGCGGAACATCGGTGGCCGCGCGTCGACCCATTTGCCCTCTTGCACGGCGGAATCCACAGCGGCATAGACCGCCGCCATGGACCGCAATCCATCCTCGGCGGTCGGGAGCGCGCCTGCCTTATCGCCGCGTATGGCTGCGGCCAGGTCCAGGTAGATATTGGCAACCGCGAGCGGGAAGCCTTCCGGATGCGCGATGGGCACGCGGCTCAGGCGGGCGGCCTCGTTCGACAGGCCCCCCTCGCCTTTCTCCATGATCTGCGTACGACCACCCAAAGGCGTAAAATAGACCTGATTGGGCTGCTCCGAGGCCCACCGCATACCGCCTGTTTCGCCGAAAA
>JASFFN010000080.1:0-6929 GCA_050124275.1 Roseobacter sp.
CCGCCTGCGCGCAAGAAGCACAACTGGATACACGGATTGCCGTTCAAGATGCGGTTCCGGGTCTCCGGGCTCTACATCTCGGTGATTCCGCCGTTGCTTGTCGGTGTTTCCGTCGGTGTTCTGGCCGCGATCATGGGGGTCGGCGGTGGGTTCATCATGGTTCCGGCGATGATCTATCTGCTCGGCATGCCGACCAAGGTGGTTGTCGGAACGTCGCTCTTCCAGATCATCTTCGTGACGGGTTTTACGACGATGCTCCACGCGACCACGAACTATACCGTGGACGTGGTGCTCGCAGTCCTTCTGCTCGTTGGCGGCGTGATCGGAGCTCAGATCGGCACACGCATCGGCGTCAAGATGAAAGCCGAACAGCTGCGCATCCTGCTTGCGATGCTGGTGCTGGTCGTTTGCGGCAAACTGGCGCTCGACCTGCTTCTCATGCCGTCGGAACTTTATTCCATCGGTGCGGCGGGGGGCCACTGATGCACTTCATGGCGATCATATTCACCTTGCTCCTGGCGACGACCGCCCTTGCGGAAGAGGTTGTTCTCGGCATGAGCAAGGACACCGTTTCCATCAACACCAATTTTGACGGCTCGGAAATTCTGATTTTTGGAGCCGTCAAACGGGAATCGCCGATCCAATACGACCCGAGACTGCAGGTGATCATCACCGTCGCCGGTCCGGACGAAACCGTCATGGTGCGCCGCAAGGAGAAAAGGTTCGGCATCTGGGTCAACACCGATGCTGTCGAGATCGATCGTGCGCCAAGTTTTTACGCGATTGCCACCAGCACTGCTCTTGGTCTGTCGCTCAGCGAAACCGAGGATTTGCGCCACAAGGTGTCAATCCCGCGTGCGATCCGCTCGGTCGGCGCGCCCGATACGATCCAAGATTCATCCAGGTTCACCGACGCGCTGATCCGGATAAAGACGGCTTCCAACCAGTACCAGTTGAATGAAGGCACGATCAGCATCGATGCACAGACTTTGTTCCGGACGGCGATCAAACTCCCTGCCGCGCTGACGGAAGGCAACTACCTGACCCGCATCTTTCTCACCCGTGGGGGTGCAGTGGTATCGAAATATGAAACAAGCATTTTCGTGCGCAAGGTAGGCCTTGAGCGCTGGCTGTTCAAACTGTCTCGCGAGAATGCTTTGCTGTATGGTCTTATGTCGCTGGCAATCGCCATTGCCGCAGGCTGGGGCGCCTCTGCGGCTTTCAGACTAATCAAATCATAGCCTTCGTTATCCGCGGCCAATGTACGGCATGGTCGTCGCCATGACGGTCATGAACTGGACATTCGCCTCGGGTGGCAATTCGGCCATGTGAAGGACGGACCGCGCGGCATGCTCCACGTCCATTGTGGCCGTGCTCGGCTGCTTCTTTTTCAACTCGGCCAATAGCTCTGTCTCCGCGTTGCCGATGTCGATCTGGCCGCAGGCAATGCCGAAAGGACGCCCGTCAAGAGACAGGGTTTTCGTCAGGCCCGTCACCGCGTGTTTGGTCGTTGTATAGCAAACCGAGTTCGGTCGCGGGACATAAGCCGACAGCGAACCGTTGTTGATGATACGCCCCCCCTGCGGATCTTGCCTGCGCATGTGATGAAACGCCAGTCGCGCCGCGATGAACATGCCTCCGACATTGACCGACAATACCCGCGCCCAGTCGTCCAGCGCCACATCGTCGATTGTTGCCGCGGGCCCGAAAAGCCCGGCATTGTTGAAAAGCACGTCCAGACGCCCGAACGTCTCGAATGCCTGCGCCATCCCCTCTGCGTCCGTCACGTCGCAGGGCAACGCAATGGCACTGTCATACTTGTCCGCCAGACCAGCAAGGCGATCCGCGCGCCGCGCAATGAGCCCGACACGCCAGCCAGCATCCAGAAAGATCTGAGCCGTCGCATAGCCGATCCCGGAACTGGCACCAGTAATGAGAATTGATTTCATGTGGCCTCCTCTGGCACTGTCAAACTGAGGGGAGCCGCCGGAAGCGCGCGCAAGTCATCGACCCGCAGCCCACCGGTCGGCTTGGCAAGCCGGTTCCGCACCACCCAGATCAGACGCTCCTGTGCACGCGTGATCGCCACGTAGGCAAGACGTTTCCACAGCGGCTGTCCAGCTTCCAGGCGCCCCATATGCGCCGCCGCGGAAAGATCCGGTGCAAACACCTGCACCGTCTCCCACTGGCTGCCCTGCGCCTTGTGAATGGTCACAGCGGCACCGTGCAGAAAGGTTGCGCCCATGTGCGCTGCAAAAGGTATGAACGGTTCTTCCTCGTCCGGCTTTTCGATCTTGACGATGGAGGCGGCAGACACTTGCGGGTCTTCGGCGCCGATCACATGAAGGCGGGAAAACCCTGGCTTGCGACCCTCGCCGAGGTAGATCACCTGCGCCCCCTTGATAAGACCGCGTGCCTCGAGATCGAGGCGTTTCTTGCGGTGTTTCAGTGGAAGTTCCAGACCGTCGCAGATCAAGGGCTCGCCTTCCAGCAAAGCGTCCTCCGGCGCATCGTGGACACGGCGGAACGCATTGATGAGCCGAATGCGCGTCTTGTTGCGCCAGACGAGCACGGGGCTGCGCGCCATCAGGTCCACCTCGACGCGCTGCCCCCAGACCACCCGCTCATCCCGCGCGGCGGTCTCCCGGATCATTCTTTCGAACGCGTCAAAATCCAGGGTGGGATCTGACAGAGCGTGGGCCAGATCGATGATCGGGTTATCCGCCTCCTGCCTGTGAATGCGCTCCAGACCAAGCACGCGGGGCGCCGGCAAGCGGTCGAACACCATCGCGCCGGACTGATTGACCGGCGCCAGTTGGGCCGGGTCTCCGAAGAGCAGCAAAGTCGGAAAAATCTCCTGCAGATCGTCGAATTGCCGGTCGTCCAGCATCGACGCCTCATCGACAAAACCGATGTCGAGCGGCTCCTCGCGCCGCTTCCAGCCGGATATGAAATCCGATCCGCGCAATCCCGCTGCAGCCAGCGCCCCGGGGATCGATTTGTTGATCTGGTAAAATGCCGCGGCGCGATCCAGCGCCTGATCCGTGAGGCCGTCGATCTGCGGACGTTCCTCGCCACCTGCCAGCCATTCAGCGATGCGTTCATATTCCGGATCATAGACCGGAGTGTAGAGAATCCGGTGGATTGTGGTGGCCGGTACGCCGCGCAGGCGCAGGACTGAAGCAGCCTTGTTGGTTGGCGCCAGAACGGCGAGCGTTCGGCCGTCCTTTTTCCGGCGCGGCTCGTAGTCGCCCGAAATCGTCTGAACGCCCGCCTCCCGTAACGCCGCGAAAAGCTCCGTCAGTAAATGGGTCTTGCCGGAGCCGGCCTTGCCGGTCACGGCGAGGACAGATGCCGCGTCGGTCCTTGGCGGCATCAGATACTGATCTTCAAGGTCCACGCCGGCCGACTTCAAAAGCTCTGTAACCGCATCGAAAGCGGCTGCCTGGTCTTCGGAATAGGTGAGAACGGATCGCGCCATGACGCGACCCTACAGGCAGGCCGCACCGGGGACCAGATGGCATCTGGCGTATATCAGATCGCAGGTGCCAGAGCCGTCGACCTCGTTTCGCCCATGGCGCGCTCGAACCATCGGCGCGACAATTCGAGTGACAAGCCTGCTTTAGCAGCAACTTTCGCCTGCGCGTCTTTGGTGAATTCCCACAGCCCAACGCTGATTCTCGTACGCCCTTCGCCCGTGCTGCCCAGAACTTCCGGCGATGAACCGATCATGCGATAGATCCGAACCATGCGCTCATCAAAAACAGCGGCAAAATGCGCAACGCCAAAGCCTTGCATGATTTCACCACCTGCCAGCATGAGCGCGGCAGCGACGCGGCTGTCAGCGTCGCGGTTCAGACAAAATCGGGTACACTCCCAGATCAGCGGGCTGGTAATGGTTCCGCCGCCGAGGATCTGCGTAAAATGCTCGTTGATCATTGTGCGTCCGGTAGTCGGCAAGAAACGCATTGATCCCCCATGGCTGCCATCCGCGTTCTCCCAGATCACGTAAAGCGGATCGAGAGCATCGTATTGATCCTTTTCAAAACCGTTTTGATCTATGTCGACATCCCATTTCAGGCGGGTCTTGAACTGATCCGCTCGGTCCCGAAACATCGTGTCACGCAGTTTCGGGAATTGTTCAAGCTGGTCGGCATAGAGATAACGGATCATGGCATCTTCCTCTGGACAGTGCGATTTCTGTCCAAAGGATTAACGAACCACCGTTAAGAGCTGCCGAGCGGCACGCGCGCGTCGGTAACTGTTTCATCGAGAGAGTTTTGCCTTTTCAGACCACGATCAACCCTCTGCTGATCGCCCGCGCAACGGCATGAGTAGTATTTGCCGCACCCAGTTTGAACCGCGCGCTTTCGATATAGACCCGGAGCGTATGCTCGGAAATAGAAAGTGTTTCAGCGACTTGCGCACGACTGTACCCGATGGCCAGCAGAGTCATCGCATCAATTTCCCGGGGCGACAGCGGTTGCGCCGGCTCAGGCGCTTTGCCGGATTCGAATTCCAGCGCCTTCTGGTTAAAATAATGCGCAATGAGGATCAGTTCGCGCCTGTGGTCCTCGGTAAATTGCGCCCACTCATCATCATTACAGGTCGTATTAACCGTAAACAGGGCAAATTGTCCGTTGGGTCCGCGTATCGGGATCGTATAGCCTTGGTTCCCGACTCCATATTCGGCGGCTTCCGCCAGAAAAGCACGGGCGGCCTTGCTGGACCAGTCGAGACGCTTCCAGTCCACGGGGTGAAACCGCTGATAGCACCCGACGACCACGGGATCGATCCGGATGTAATTCTGTTTCTGGTACCTGTCCGCCCAGTCCAGCCTGTAAGTGCCGAATCCGTATTGATCTCCGGCGCTGTCTACCCAGTGATAAACCATGTTTTCCACGCCGAAATGCGAGCGCAGCGCAAAAATCGCGTCGTTGATCCCGTCAAGCGTGTCCGCTTGCTCCAGTTCCGCTAACACTTCCTCCACTGTTGTGTTCATCGCCATGAGCGTTTCTTTGCGTCCTTTCATGAAGTGCGGCGATTTCGGCAAGAGCTACTATTGCGGTGTCGTCCAACTGCTCTGCCAGAACCGGAAGATCGTTGCCGGTAGCAAAAGTTTTCAAGTCGGTCAGTACGTCCAAAATCCAGTCACTTCGCATGTAGACTCGCCTCATTAGGGTTAACGAAAGATTAACACAACTATACCATGTGAGTTCACCAAGCGAAATTCGCGAAAAATAACTCCCCAGAAATAGGGAGTGCAGGCTATCTAACTCTCTGAAAGCAAACGAAGGCACACGCAATAAGGGAAAAAACCCGCGCATCATTGTCATGATTCGCGGGTAATTTTTATCGGGAGAGCACTCTGTTTAAAGTTTAAGTTTAAAGTTTAACGCCGTGCATCCAGCGCATCTTCCAATGTGCGCAACCCCGTTGTGGGCGCCTGCACGAGAACGGACATATTGCCCGGCTTGTGCTGGTTACGCATCATCTTCATATGCGCCTGTGGCAGGTCTGCCCATGTGAAGACTTCCGACATGCAAGGATCAAGACGGCGTTCCAGCATCAGCTTGTTTGCCGAGCTTGCCTGTTTCAGGTGCGCGAAATGGCTGCCCTGCAGACGCTTCTGGTGCATCCACATGTAACGCACATCAAAGGTCAGATTGAAGCCGGTGGTGCCGGCGCAGATCACGACCATGCCACCTTTCTTCACCACGAATGTCGACACTGGGAAAGTCGCTTCGCCGGGGTGTTCGAACACCATGTCGACATTGACGCCCTTGCCCGTGATGTCCCAGATCGCCTTGCCGAACTTGCGTGCTTCGGTGAACCAGGCGGCGTATTCCGGCGTGTTCACGGTGGGAAGCTGCCCCCAGCAGTTGAAATCCTTGCGGTTCAGAACGCCCTTTGCCCCAAGGTCCATGACGAACTGGCGTTTGCTTTCGTCCGAGATGACGCCGATCGCGTTGGCCCCAGCCGTATTGATCAACTGGATGGCATAGGATCCGAGCCCGCCGGAAGCGCCCCAGACCAGCACGTTCTGACCGGGCTTCAGATCGTGCGGCTCGTGACCGAAGAGCATGCGATACGCCGTCGCCAGCGTCAGCGTGTAGCAGGCCGCTTCTTCCCAGGTCAGGTGTTTCGGGCGCGGCATCAGTTGCTGGCTTTGCACGCGCGTAAACTGGGAGAATGATCCGTCCGGTGTCTCGTAGCCCCAGATGCGCTGGCTAGGTGAATACATCGGGTCGCC
This sequence comes from Roseobacter sp., assembly GCA_050124275.1. GTDB lineage: Bacteria > Pseudomonadota > Alphaproteobacteria > Rhodobacterales > Rhodobacteraceae > Roseobacter. The sequence continues at coordinate 6,254 of JASFFN010000080.1, forward strand.
CCCGTTGCACTCTTCGTCGTCGCCGTCGTCCTGGTTGCAGTGGATCACGACTTCATCGCCGACTTTCCAGCGGTTGACCTTGTCCCCGACCGCCCAGACGATACCAGCCGCGTCGGAGCCTGCGATGTGATAAGGCTGTTTGTGGCCGTCAAACGGGCTGATCGGGACGCCGAGCGCCGCCCATACGCCGTTGTAGTTCACGCCGGCAGCCATCACCAGCACGAGCACGTCGTGACTGTCCAACTCGGGCACATCGACGACTTCCTGCAGCATGGCCTTGTCCGGGTCTCCATGGCGCTCGCGACGGATCGCCCAAGCATACATCTGCTTTGGCACATAGCCCATGGGCGGCATTTCTCCGACTTCGTAGAGGTCCTTTTCAGGTGCGTCGTATTGCGCGATGGTAGTATCAAGTGCCATTGCAGTCTCCAGACAGAAATTACGTGCCGCGTCGCAGAATCACGCTGCGTTCCGCCTTGAATATGCGCTCATGCGCAACATTGCAATCAATTAAGACATGAAATTGTAATTTTATAACCGAGCGAGTGCAGAATTTATTCTGCAACAGCACGATGCTGCGCGAAGCGGTGTGCAATGGACCTGGCGTAAAAGGCGACAACCGGCTCTTGTCCAGCCACGATTTTCCAGCCTTGCGGCGTCTCATCGACGACCTTGT
>JASFFN010000081.1:0-6891 GCA_050124275.1 Roseobacter sp.
GTCGCCAGACAATGATGTTGACCACACCCGTCTCGTCCTCCAGCGTGAGGAAGATGACGCCTTTCGCAGTGCCCGGACGCTGCCGCAAGATGACAAGGCCGGCAACTGCCACGCGCGCGTTCACGGGCGGCAAGGCGAGCTGGCTTGCGACGAGACATGCCGGCGGGCGTGGCCACTCCTCTGCGCAGGTCTGGAATGCGCTGTTGCGCTGTGGCGGTGAGCGAACTTTCATGAGAACAAAAATAGAACAAATTCCGCGAAATACAATCCTGATCGCAAGGGGTCGCAAAAGCGGCTGACACGCTCTATATGGCCTCGGGAAACGCACCGGACAAACAGACGAAGGAAACAGGCAAGTGGCCAAAATCACCTATATCGAACACGGCGGAAAAGAACATGTTGTCGAGGTCGCGAATGGCCTGACGGTCATGGAAGGCGCCCGCGACAACAATATACCGGGGATCGAAGCCGACTGCGGCGGCGCCTGCGCCTGTTCGACTTGCCACGTCTACGTGGACCCCGCCTGGGTCGATAAACTGCCGCCCAAGGAAGACATGGAAGAGGACATGCTGGATTTCGCTTACGAGCCCGACCCGGCCCGTTCCCGTCTGACCTGCCAGCTGAAAGTGACTGACGCGCTCGACGGTCTGGTCGTGCAGATGCCGGCGAAACAGATCTGATGCCGGGCAAGGCGCGGCGTCAGCTGTCGCGCCCCTGGGACGCGTACGTCCGCCGCGCGCTTCTGGCGCTGTGCCTGTGGCTGGCGGGGGCGGGCGGTGCTCTGGCCTGCCGCTTCCCGCCGCATCTCGCCAACGACTTCCGACGGGAGAGCTTTGTCATGCAGCCGGGCTGCGACGGCCAATGGCAGACTGCCTGCGCGGTCAAGGGCATCACCGCTGCGTGGTACGAGATGCCCACCGGGCGCTACGCCCACGGCGTTCTTGGCGATGCAATAGAGGGCGGGCGACTCACGGTCTATACCGATGCTACGAGCGATAGCTGCGGCACGAAATCAGTCACCCTTGACGCGGCACATGTCTTTGAGGATACGGCCCCGCGCCTCGCCGATCTCGACGGTGACGGCGATGTGGAAGTGATAACTGTCCGCAGCCACCGCGATCTGGGCGCGCAACTGGCGATCTGGGATGACAACGCCGACAAGACGTTGCGGCTCATCGCGGCAACTCCCTACATCGGCATGCGCAACCGCTGGCTGGCGCCGTTGGGGGCGGCGGACCTCGACGGCGACGGACAGGTGGAGATCGCCTACGTGGACAGGCCACATCTGGTGAAGACCCTGCGAATCTGGCGCTATGCAGCTGGTGCTCTGACTGAGGTTGCGACCTTCCCGGGCGTCACCAACCACCGCATTGGCGAGACCGATATTGCCGGCGGTCTCCGCGACTGCGCGGGTGGGCCGGAGATGATTGTGGCGGATTCCGGCTGGCAGTCGATGCTCGCGTTGCGTTTCGACGGTTCCGGCATCGAGGCAAGACGCATCGGCACCGACACGAGCCGCGCAGCCTTCGCGCTAGCGCTGTCTTGCAGATGAGCCGCTCCCGTTGCTCGGTGGATGCCATCACAAGTCGTCCGGCGTCCTTCTGAGGGGGGCGGCTCAGGGCAGTATCGCGCGCCTCATGGTGATCGAGGTCGGCCTGTCATATCCCGGGTGTGCCGTCTGTCCCGTCTGGATGAAGCCCATCCGGTCGAAGGCCATGTGGTTTTCCTCGAGTTCAACACGGGTCTGGAGTTCCAGCGCCGCGAGACCGAGCGCACGCGCCCGGGTGACGGCGTGATCGACGAGCAAACGGGCCAGCCCTCGCTTGCGATAGCTCTTCGCGACAGCCAGCTTGCCTATGTAGAGGCAATCCGATTTCGGCGTGAAAAAGACAGAGGCTTCGAGCGGCTCGCCGAGTCCCCAGATTTCCCCTGCTTCGGCTTGCCGTTTCACTGCTGCGAGGTCGAGACTCAACACGGAGGAGGGCGGATCGATCCGCCCGTGCATGTAGGCAAAGCTACTGCGGATCAGCGCGAGCACCTCTACTAGCCGCGCATCGCCCGTCGGGAGCCGGACCGGCGTCATCCTAAGGCCCGCCAGCCGATATCCCGGCGGTAAAATCCTTCTGGCCAGTCGATACGGTCGATCATTTGATAGGCTTGTGCGCGCGCCTCTTTCAAAGAACCGGCCCGTGCCGTGACGGCAAGAACCCGGCCGCCGTTGGCGACATATTCGCCGGACTTCCGGGCGGTGCCTGCGTGAAACACCATGTGGCTGCTGTCTTCCGGCAGGTTTTCCAGACCACCAATGACGGAGCCCTTTTCATAGGCGCCGGGATACCCTTTGGCGGCACAGACAACCGTCAGCGCATGATCGTCCGCCCAGTTCACCTGCGCCTGATCGAGGCGTCCGTCCGTGACTGCCTGCATCAGGTCCAGCACCTGTGCGCCGAGGCGCATCATCAGCACCTGGCACTCCGGGTCGCCGAAGCGCACATTGTATTCGACCAGTCGCGGCGCGCCGTTCCGGATCATCAGCCCGACGAAGAGAACGCCCTGGTAGGGCGTTCCGCGGCGCAGCATTTCCGCCATGGTCGGACGCACGATTTGCTCCAGTGCTGCCTCGGTGACTTCTGCCGACATCACGGGTGCGGGAGAATAGGCCCCCATGCCGCCCGTGTTTGGGCCCGTGTCGCCCTCGCCGACACGCTTGTGGTCCTGTGCCGTCCCGATGGGCAGGACCGTTTCGCCATCGCAGAGGACAAAGAAAGAGGCTTCTTCGCCTTCCATGAATTCTTCGATGACGACTTCGGCGCCTGCCGTGCCGAAACCGCCGCCGAACATGTCATCGATGGCTTTTTCAGCGTCATCGACTGTGTCTGCGATGATGACGCCCTTACCCGCCGCCAACCCGTCCGCCTTGATGACGATCGGGGCGCCTTGCGCGTGCACGTAGGCTTTCGCGGGCGCGGCTTCGGTGAAATGTGCGTAGACGGCCGTAGGTGCGCCCGCGGCGTCGCAGATCGCCTTGGTGAAGGATTTGGAGGCTTCAAGTCGCGCGGCGGCCGCACTCGGCCCAAAAACGGCGATGCCCGCATCCCTCAGACGGTCGGCAACGCCCGCGGCGAGCGGTGCTTCGGGGCCGATGATGACGAAATCGATGGCGTTTTCATCCGCAAAGGTCGCAACCGCTCCCCCATCCTCGATATCGAGGGCGGCGCATTCCGCGATGTCGGCGATCCCCGCGTTGCCCGGGGCCACGATCAGGCGGTCGCATTTCGGGTTCTGCATGACCGCCCAGGCAAGGCTGTGCTCGCGTCCGCCACTGCCCAGAATGAGAATGTTCATGGTCCGCGCCCCCGATCTGCTTGGCCTTGCCTCGCGCGCGTTCTAAGCTGATGGGGAACCCGTGACAACACCCGAGGCCTCATGGACCTGATAGACGATCCGATACCCGGTCAGAACACACCTGAATATACCGTGAGCGAAATCTCCAGCGCCGTGAAACGCACGCTCGAAGGGGAGTTCGGCAGGGTCCGGGTCCGCGGGGAAGTAAGCCGCGTGGTGCGGGCGCGTTCAGGGCACATGTACTACGATATCAAGGATGACCGGAACCAGCTGGCCTGCACGACATGGAAGGGTCAGGTCGCGCGGCTGAGCGTGATACCGGAAGAAGGCCTCGAGGTCGTGGTCACCGGGCGCATCACCGCCTATGGCGCGCAGTCCAAGTATAACATGAACGTGGATGAGGTCGCGGTGGCCGGCAAGGGCGCTTTGATGGCGCTTCTGGAAAAGCGCAAGAAACAGCTCGAGGCCGAAGGGTTGTTCGAGGCCGGCCGCAAAAAGAAACTGCCCTACCTGCCGGACGTCATCGGCGTCGTGACCTCTCCGAGCGGGGCGGTGATCCGCGATATCTTGCACCGCCTGCGCGATCGTTTCCCGCGCAAGGTGCTGATATGGCCCGTCGCTGTGCAGGGAGAGAATTGCGCGCCGGAAGTGACCCGTGCGATCGAAGGCTTCAATGCCCTGACACCGGGGGGCGCGCTGCCGAGGCCGGATCTCATCATCGTCGCGCGCGGCGGCGGCTCGGTCGAGGATCTCTGGGGGTTCAACGAAGAAAGCGTGGCGCGCGCGGCTGCCGCCTCCGACATCCCGCTGATCTCGGCGGTGGGGCATGAAACGGATACGACGCTGATCGACTATGTCTCGGACCGCCGCGCGCCGACACCGACGGCGGCGGCAGAGCTCGCTGTGCCGGTACGGCACGAACTCATCGCGTGGCTGGAGAACCAGGACGCTCGCATGCGACAGGCCCTGAGCCAGGGCTTGACCCGCCGCGGACAGCGTTTGCGTGATATGGCCCGTGCCCTGCCGCGTGCCGAAAGCCTCTTGGAAACACCCCGCCAGTTGCTCGACATGCGCGGCGCGCGCCTCGCCCCGGCCCTGATTGCCGGCGTACAAGGGCGAAAGGTGCGTCTGGCGGATGTGAGCGGATCTTTGCGGCCTGTAACACTTCGGCGCAGACTGGACGTCGAAAGACGCAGATTGCAGGATCTTTCGGCACGACTTGCCCCGGCGCTCTCTCGTAGTCTTGTTCTTAAAAGGCAGCAGTTTGAAACACGATCGCGGCGCTATCGCCCGGTCTTGCTTGCGCAGGAGTACAAAAGCCGGTCAGACCGGTTCGATGATGTCGTGCGCCGCCTGTCGGACGCGGGGTCTCGCAACATCGAGGCACTCAGGCGCAAGCTTGATGCGCTCGGGCGGCTCAACGAAACGCTGAGCTACAAAGCAACGCTCGCGCGCGGATTCGCCGTGGTCCGCAGCGAGGGTCATGTCGTGACCGACAGCAAGACAGCCAAGGCGGCCTCCAGCCTCGAGATCGAATTCGCAGACGGGCGTTTGACCGTGGGCGGCAAAACGACGGCAAAGCGCGGCGCGGCGGATCCACCGGAACAGGGGTCTCTTTTTTAGCGGTCACACGCCCACGTCGGGACCCAGGCAGATCATTTCCTCACCGATGTCGTCGGCTTCGTAGAGCTCCGTGGACCCGGGAATGTTTTCGAAGCGCGCGATCAGTTTCCCGCCGTCGTTCAAGAATGCCCAGCACTGCGGCACCGGATTGTCTTCATAGACAAAGCAAATCTGGTCATTCTGTTCATACCAGAAACCTTCCTTGCACTGTCCATCGAGGAAAGACCATTTCACGCGTCGATTATCGAGGTAGATTTCCGCACCGTACGCCTGCCCGTTCTGCCCGTAAAAAAGTGTCTTGCCCCTGGTATAGGCGTCGAAGGCCGCCCCGTTCATGGGTTCCGCCGCCTGGCCAGCCTCGATCACGCCGAGGCTGACGACACAAAGGATCATAATTCTCGTGCTTGCAAACATGACAGACTACCTTGACATGACAGATGTGGACAGACCGGACGGGGTGCTTTGCCGAACCGGTTTCGTTGCCGCAGACCACAGGCGTACGCGGGGATCCATGACGGTCCGCCAGAGCGGGGGGACAAGTGCGATCGCGCCCATGACCGGCAGCGAATAAGGCAGGGTCGGCATCTCTTCCGGTTTCAGTTCGAGATGAGGGAATGTGCGGGCGGGGTGCAGGTGATGATCCGAGTGGCGCGGCGCGTTCATCATCATCGCAGCCGAATAGGCTTGCGGCGCGTTCCAACTATGCTCCGGTCCCATGGGCAGGGCTTTGCCGTCCGTGCGCAGTGTCCGTCGCAGTCCGTAATGCTGGACGTAATCCGATAGCAGCAGTTGCATCTGCGCATGCACCGCGATCAGGGCAAACGCCGTCACGCCAACAAAGCTGCCAAGCACCCAAGCGGCAAAAAGAGAGAAAACTGAGGCTGCAAGATAAATCGCGTAGGGATGCACCCCGCGTGAAACCTGTCGGCGGCGGGCAGATTCAGCGCGCCAACCCGCCAGAAACTCTTGCCGCACGCCGGACACGAGAAAGCGGTAGTATCCTCGGCCCAGCGGGGCCGAGCAGGGGTCTTTGGCTGTCCCGGCATGCACGTGATGCACCAGCAGATGCGCGGACACATGCTGCCCGTTGAGAATGGAGCAGTAAACGGCCGTCCCGAGCCAGCGTGCGGCGCGATCCGGACGGTGTATCAATTCATGCGCGCAGGAATTGGAAACCTGCCCGGCATAGAGGCCCATCGCGATGCCGAGGGCGAACTTCTGCCCCCAGTCCAGCGCCCCGTTTTGCCCGATGGCCCAAAGCGTGAAACCCAGTGTCCCGAAATGTGCGAGGGCCACCGTGGAGGGGAGCCAGCGGTTCAGACTGACATGGCCTTCGAAATCCGTGCCGAACCGGTCCATCGCAAGAACCAGCAGCGTTATGCTCAACAGCGCAGCAAGCGGCCACAGCCCGCCCAGAAGCGCACCCGCCAGAATGCACAGAGCCGGCAAGAGGCTGGCGGCAGCAAAAAGCCATATGGTTCGTCGCGGTTGCATATTAAGGATTTGTTTACCGCGTTGGCGCCCGCGTTCCAAGGCTCGCGCGAGGTTTCGGTTAATGGCGCAAGTTTCGGATCGGACACAGATATGTCGTTTCTGGCGTTATCGGATGCGGTCAAATTCTTTATCGTAGCCGAAAGCCGGTTGCTGTTTTCGAGATAAAGCGGCGCAACCGGACCGTGACGGCAGCAGAACGGCGAAGGCGGAGACGAGAACATGGCACTCGATGCGGACGACAAGGGCCATTCGACAGGTGTATGGAAGTCCGGCAAGGGCAAGGGGCGGCACCACACCAAAGGCCGGCAACTCGACGATCAGGCGCTGGCCGAGGTGCGGGAATTGCTTGGTGATGCGCCGCGCCGTCCGGATTTGCTGATCGAGCATCTGCACAGGATACAGGATGCGAGGGGTCATCTGAGCGCGGCA
>JASFFN010000082.1:0-6853 GCA_050124275.1 Roseobacter sp.
AGCTGGCCCGTGAGCCAAGCTCTGGCGCGGAAATTGCTCTACACGGGTTTTGTCACGCAAGCCCCGGCCGTCCGGCATCCGCAAGCCTTGGGAGAGAACCGCATTCTCGTGAGTGCGGGCGGCGGCGATGTCGGCGCGCCTCTCTACACCGCCGCAATCGAGGCCGCACAGCTCGATACGGACCTACGGTGGCATCTTCTGATCGGCGGACAAGACGCGGCGAAGAAGAGCGCGGCGCTTCAGTCGCGAGCGCCGCAGACCGCCACGATCGAACCGGCGCGCGCCGACTTTCGGCAAATGCTCTGCCACGCGCGCGCCTCCGTTTCCATGTGCGGCTACAATACTGCGCTCGACGTCCTTCAGGCCGGCACGCCGGCACTGTTCATTCCCTTCGATACAGGCGGGGAGGTCGAGCAAACCTTGCGCGCGACGGCGCTGGAAAAACTGGACGCGATCCGGGTACTCAAATCCGACGACCTGACCGGCGCGCGCATGCTTGCGATGGTCAGAGAGTTGCTCGCTGCGCCAAGGCGAGGCCCCGCAGCGCTATCAATGGATGGGGCGGCCGAAACCGTGCGTCTTCTGGCGGATCTGGTTGGAAAGACCGAGCATGCGATGTGACTGGGGGCCCTTGCACCAGGCGCTGGCTGAAACCCGGCGCGGAACTACACCGCTGCGCATCTGGTGGCGCGACGATGATGCAACCCGGGTCACTTCCGCTTTCGATCGCCTCGAGAAGCTGTCGCGCAGCCTCGACATGCCGGTACATATTGCCGCGATCCCGCACCTTGCAGAACCCGGGCTTGCGCATGCCGTCCGTTCGGTGCCCCATCTCATACCCGTCGTGCACGGCTGGTCGCACCGGAACCACGCAGAGGCCGACGCCAAAAAATCGGAGTTCGGGCAACCAAGACCGGAGGCCGAAGAGGAAGTCCGCATGGCGCTGGCACACATGCGTCAGCTCTTTGGACCCGCGGTGGTGCCACTTTTCGTGCCGCCCTGGAACCGCATTGACCCCAGCGTCACCGGTACCCTCACTGCAGCCGGGTATCGAGGTCTTTCGACGTTCGCGCCCCGCCCCTCTGCCGAGGCCGCCCCCGGTCTTCTCCAGATCAACACTCACATCGATCCGATCGACTGGCGCGGAACCCGGAACCTTGTCGATCCGGCCATCGTGATCGAACGGACAACGGAGATCCTGCGCAATAGGTCGGAAGGTATCTTCGACGCCGGCGAACCGCTCGGATATCTGACCCATCACCTTGTCCACACACCAGAACTGTGGGACTTCTCAGGGCAGTTTCTGAACGAACTCTTGCAGGGTGGAGCCGTGATACAGCCGATTTCTCTTCTCGTCGAGGCCGCGTAATGAGCCGGTTGGAATCAATGCGACGGCGCTTAACGGCGCAAATTGAGGGTCTGAACTGGGCCGTGGCACAGATCACGGATGTTCACGGCGACATCCTCGAACTGGGTCTCGGCAATGGGCGTACATACGACCATCTGCGTGAAAATCTGCCGGATCGGAGAATCTGGGTGATTGACCGTGTGCTGCAAGCGCACCCGTCCTGTATTCCGCCCAAGGAAGATTTCCTTCGGGGCGAAGCCGACGACATGCTTGCGCGCTTGGCCGAGCGGCGTGCGAAAATGGCGATGGCGCATTACGACTTTGGTTTCGGTGTCAAAGATCTGGATGTCGAAGAAGGCGCGCGACTGTCGCCGCTCATCGCGGCGCTCATGAGCCCCGGCGGCCTTGTCGTCAGCCAGCAACCGCTTGTCGGGCTTGAGCAGGTCTCGGGGCCGGACACCATAGACCCGGAACGGTATCTGTTTTACAGAGCGCCTTGAGAAACACCCGTGGCCAGGCATCATTTTTCGCGTGCACACGCATCTGATTTCGCTATATGATTCAAGCGATACAATTCTTGAGAGGACTATTCCGATGATCAGAGTCGCCGTTATTCTCAGCTTGGTGATTGGACTTGCAGCATGCGAGACGACGAAAGGCGTGGGCCGCGACGTCGAAAACGCCGGTGAAGCACTCGATCAGGCGTTCTAATATCGGGATAGCCCCGCTGAAAGAACAGCGGACGCTTCACGTTGCAACGGAAGCGCCGCACAGGTTCAAACAGGAATCCCGGTTTCAGCGGGCACAGTTCTTGCAAAGTGCAGCGTCTGGTACCGCTTCGAGGCGGGCATCGGAAATCGGCTCTTCACACTTCAGGCAAATGCCATAGGTGCCGGCCTCTATGCGTTCGAGTGCCGCGTCAATGCGCTTGAGTTCGGCCAGTTCGGCGTTCCCGAGGGCTTCGAGGACTTCGTCTCCCTGCCGTTCCGAAGAACGGTCCTCCCAGTCTTTTGGCATGGGCGCATCGAGCGCATGCTCGATATCCGACAACTCGCCGGCCAGCTCGGCCCGCCGCGCACGCAAGACCTTTTCCTGAGCACGAATATCCATTTTTTGTTTCTCCCTCCTGCGCCTCAGCGCATTTGCATTACATCAGGTTACGAGTTTTCTGGCGACGAAACAGGACACGGGCAGCGCGAGGACCGCACCGGCTACCGCCGCGACAATGATCGGCGCAAGCATCGACGCGCCGGCGGCCAGCACGATGATGACAGCGGCACCCGCAAGTGACATGGCGACAATGCCGTACAGCATCATGGCGACCCGAAGCATCATGACAGTTCCTTTTCAGCGTTTTCCGGATCACTTTAGAGGAGGCAAATCTGCGCGGCCTTGATTTGGGTCAAGCGCAAGCATCTGCCTCGAATTGCCAGAATTGCAGCTCTGGGCGTGAATTTCCTTTTCAAAACAAGCGAAAGGCGCCGGGGGGTCGGACCGAGGTCCTCTCCATCGTGCCTTGCGGTCACGTCCCGACGCCTTCTTGAACCTCTTGATCCCCCCAGAGGGTTACAGCAGGCCCAGCTTGCATAGAAGCGTCACCGCTCCTCGCCGAAGTGTCACGTCCGAAGACCCTCCACTCCCCGCTCAACCCTGCCGACCCGTCCCGTCCGCCACGACCCTTGCGAGCCCACGCGGTAAGGTCCGTTCCAGCCTATGCAGCCCCCGCCACGACCCTTTCGAGCCCACGCGGTCCGCCTGCATCCGATAGCCCGTTACACCAGAAGCTAGGTCATTGATCCGTCTTCAGGTGCCCGTGTGCCACCGGGGCTTTTGCGTCCACCTCTTTGTTCCTAAGACTTCCGAAGCGGTGACTACACACTGCGCCCGGCAGACGAGTCGCGCAATGAAAAAATCACCTCCGGATGAAAATTTATGGGGATAACATACTGATATAATTGATTTATTATCTGTGGATAAGCTGTGGACGATTGTAAAATTTCCTTTGTTTCGGCAGGGTTGCAGAAGGATGAACTTTTCCGGGGCGCCCAAGTTTTAATCGGTTTGAAAACTTCGAAGATCCTGGGTGAGGGCGGGTAAAATCGCTCTAATCCGTCGCTCGGCGACAAAACTTGCAAGCGTGACCTGTACATGCCTGCCTGCTTGTCTTGATCATTCCCGTCGACTTGTCCGGTCCCGGCCCGGATTCGCCCGCCTGATCGCGTCGTGTGCCCGCGCGCGCTGTCCCGAAGAACCGGTCACCGCCGCGGGCCGAAGAGCCGTCCCAGATCAAGCATCCGCCCACACCCGGTGCGGTCGGATTGTGGCTTTCGGGGATTGCCGGGATGGGTCGGGTCCATGGCCTGCGCCGCCGCGCAGACGTCAGGCGGCGCAGGCGATCCTTTCGACAGTTCGTCTGCGAGCCACCGAGCCACTTGCGGAGCCGAGACGCTGGTGCCGTCCAGCGCAAGGAAGGACCCGCTGGCCGACCCGGCGCTGAGCACGCCCCGTGAAACGGCACTGTCATCGCCTCGCGCCGATACATCGGGGAAGACGGTCTTGCCATCCAGTTCCAGACCCGTCGCGGAGTAGAGCGCCATGGGTGAATTGCTCGGGTCCGGCCTTTGCACAAAGGCCCCGACAAGGATCGCATCATCGCCGCCCGCAAACCCGCTAAGCGTCCCCGTGCGTCGTATGGCCGAGGTGCTGTTTTCCGGATCATACCCCAAGGGTCCGCCGATCAGCCGGTTATCAAGCGGATTCGCCGCGACACCCGGCTCGTAAAACCGCACGTAGGCGGGATCGTTGAAATAGGACTGGCGTCCGAACTCGAAAAATCCGGGCAGGGTCTCGTCACGCTCCACCCAGAGGTTCAGCCCGACGTCGCAATCTGCCACGTCGGCCTCCAGCGTCAGGTTCCAGGCGCCGGCAGGCGCCAACGGGCCAACGTCCTCCGGACTGGACGTGGCGAAAAGGTAGACGCCGAAGTAGCCCCGGTCGAACTGGGTGATGGCAGGGCTGAGGTAATAGGCGATGCCCAGAAGGTTTTTCTCGGCATCTTCGAGAAGCGCCATGTCTATGAGGCCGTCACTCGTCAGGTCCACCGCATCAACGCCGCCCGGCCCCTTCACGGCCAACTTGACTTTCTGATCGTTGGCTGCCGCATCCAGCCAGAGCTGGACGGCGGAGACACTGCGATCTCCGGGCTGGACTTGCCAGTCCAGAGATCGGGTCGGAGCATCGCCGGTCAGCACGACGCGGGCGTGGCATCGGCTCTCATTTCCGTTACCTGCCGACAGAACAATCTGGCTGCGTTTCTCAACCTGGCGGGCGCGGGCAAGGGCTGCATCGATCTGGCTCTGGATTAGCCCCGTACCGTCATGGGGCCCGGCAAAGTTGCCGAAACTGAAGTTGATGACCAAAGGCGGGCGCGTCACCGTGCCATCCACATGGTGAATTTCGAACCTTTTGTACCGTTCTATGATGTAGTCGAATACCTGTTCCAGCCAGAAAACAAAAAGATTTCCCGACGGGTCGCGGACATCTGCGGCGCGCAGGTTCACCGCGATGATGGGCCGCTCTCCAGCCAAATCCTCCAACATCTCGGCGTTTGTGGGGTAGCCCGCGCACAAGCCCATCACATGCGTTCCGTGGGACCGCCGGTGCGCGATCGGAGTGTGGCGGCGACGTCCCCAGTCCGTCGCCCCGATTGACGCGTAAAATGCGGCATCATCCAGAATGCCCTCGTGCATGTTTTCCCTAAGGCGCGCGGAAAGGCCTTCTTTCGTCCAGCTGTTGCCAATCCAGACCGGTTCCGTGCCTACGGACCCGACCGGGGACCCGTCCATGTTCCAGTAGAACGCAACCCGCGATTCCGCCTCTCCAAGTTGATTTGTGCTGCGGAACAATTCGTGACCGACGGCGATACCGTTATCGATCACCGCCATCACGACAGATCCCTCCGGTACGACAACCGGGTCGATTTCCTTCTGAACGAAGGGTTCTTCCTGCATGACGAGATCTTCGTGGCGCAAGGCCGCGCCGATCTGGAACCATTTAATGCCGGTCGCGCTGTCTCGCCGGTTCGCGGCGATGATGTATTTCCGCCGCGCGTAAAGGGTGACCGGCCCGGTGCGTTCTCTGTCACTGCGTGCTGTCCGGGAATAGCTTGGCGGAACAGCAACGTAGTCACTTACATTGTCGTCGCTTTCCAGCACATCGGCGGCGCGTTCAAAGATCTCGGCAATGGTGAACGGCCGTCTGGTTTCGGGATTGATTGCCGGATCGATCAGCAACAGCCACCACAGATCGTCTTCGCCGACCTGCGACTCTTTTGCGATGATGCGGCTGACGCCCTCGACCCGGAATTTCACTTCGGGGTTGATGAAGTAGTCGTTCGATTTCTCGTCGGGCTTTCTCCATTTGAAATTCATGATCGCCTCCTTCCCAAAACACCGGATCCGCTAGGTAATGTCTGTCCATTCGGCCTTGGCTTTTTCCCAGAGCCATTGCAGCGGCGCAGAGGGGGCATCTGCAAGCGAACTGCCATTCGCCGGAACAATCCTGACCCACGGGGGCAGGTCGTTCTTCGTCATGGGATCATTATCATTTTCCACAGTTCTGAGGCCCGGCGGCGTCAGACCAAAATCATAATATTCCCGCCAGTTGAAATCGAGATTGACGGCGGAGCCGTTTTCATCCTTGAATTCCGGGCCGTCGAATTTCCAGCCTCCGTTGACAGTCGCGCCCTCGCAGCGCTTGACCAGATACTCCCCCAGCGCCAGCCCCAGAACCGCCCCGGCGGCGCTGTCGACAGGGAAATGCACACCGGCAACCGTTCGATTGATGGCGATGCGTGACGCCACGCGCATCATCATGTCACCCCAGATATTCTCGCTATAGGGTTTGACGCCCGTTGCGCGCAGCAGCAGCCAGAGAACCTGCGCCATGCAGAAGGACTCGGTCGCGTGACCGCTCGGCAGGCTGCCGTGGGTCGGGGTCAGGATCATCGGCTGGATCTTGGAGGACCATTCGATCGGACGTTTGCAGGCAAGCGTGTATTTCATCCGCATTTCGACGTATGTCGCCATCCACTGGGACATGCCCAGCAGCTCTACCGTGCGCGGCGTTCTTGCGGGATCGACAAAGGCAACGGCGCGCAGAAACTCCAGCGGGGTGGCAAGCTGCGCGATGATTTCAGCGGACCGGTCGGGCCGCAAGTCCGCGTAATTCGCGACCATCGTCAGCTGTTCCTTGAAGATTTCCCGCGTCGGGCGGACCATTTCGACGAGTGGGACGTATTTGACATTCGGCGTCGCCGTGTCCGTGGCCTGCAGGTGCAAGACCCGCGCAGTATCGTTTTCGAAGGTAAAGCCGATCCGAGAGCCTATCTCGTAGCCGAATATCGCGGTTCTGACCGAGTCCGACAGGCGCTCGAGATAGGCTGTCTTGTTCTGCGCATTTTCGTCCACGAGAACCACATCGGCCGGCAACCATGAACCGGAGATC
>JASFFN010000083.1:0-6850 GCA_050124275.1 Roseobacter sp.
TTCGAGCACCGCCCCTTCGGCCACGGACCCGCGCATGACGACGTTGAAGGCAAAGGCGAGCGCCGGCTTTTCCACGCCGGCGAATTTTCCGATTTCGACGCGCACGCGGGTGATCCGGGCCACGCCATGGGCCCGTGCCTGCGCTTCTACCACCTCGCGAATGCCTTCACAGAGCGACATCTCATGCATCAGCCGCCTCCTTCACCCGGATGGGCGCACAGGGGTCCAGAATGTCCATCACGAGCGGTACCAGACCGGCGCGCGTGACCGGCAGACCGGCCAGCGTCTGATCCAGAACGCCACCGGCGGCCTGCAGATGATCGGTTGGCGTCACGCGGGAAAACGCGGTCACCCGCGTGCCATCGTGTTGCGCGCATACCGTGTAAAGCCCGCGCGTGGCCGCAACATGCGCAAAGCCCGGTTCCGGATTGCTCGCGGTCAAAGGAGCATTGTCGAGAAGCGCCTGCAGATCGTAGCTGCGCGCCACGACACGCCACAGCAGGCTGCGGCGCTCTTTCCCGAGCCCAGCGACCACGGGATGCGTCCCGACACGTGCCGCGCAGGAGTTTTCAACCTGCGCCGTCGCATCCGCAGCCGTCGCGGATGAGACAAATGGCAGCGGTCTGGTTTCCGCCTCGCCGTCGGCAAAAAGACCGGACACCTGTTTCCAGAGACCGGAAAGCCCCTCACCGCTGCGCATGTAGGCCTCGAAGGCCTCAAGGTTTTCAGGCAATCTTCCCGTACCGCCGAAGACTGCCTTGCGCAGTGCGTCGCCACCATTTTGCCAGCCCTGTGGCAAGGTCATCGGCGAGCGACCGAAGTGACCGGGCAGAACGACCGTCAAGCGCAAGACGTGATCGCGAATGATCTCCCGCCGCACCGCGTCGACGGTGTCCGTGTTCTCCAGATCAAGGGCCAGACGCACAGCCATGCTCTGCGCGGCGCGACACAGGTTGAAAAGCCGGGGCAGCAGGTCGGCCACGTCGTTTCGAGGCTTGCCCAGAACCATTGCCGCGATGGGCAGCGCTTGGGCTTTTTGCGCCTTGAGCGATATGCGTGCCGCATCCAGCATCAGTCGTCGGCCATGCCTGCGCTGATGATCTTGCGCCGAGTCGGCGCAAGATCCGCCTGCGGCGGTTCCGGCTCTGCCAGTTCGGCTTCGCGTGCAGCGCGGATGTCGGCAGCACGATCGGTATCGGCCCGGTTTTCCTCGTTGAAAAGAGCGACCATCACGGCCTTCGCGACGTCCACGGCCTGCGCCTGCGTTTTGAAGTCACCCATCGGCGAGAACAGCGAACAGGCTTTGTAGCCGCCCGTCTGTTCGCGCGTATTGTGAATGAATTCGTATTCGCCCGAAGGAAACCCAATGATCTCCTTGGCACCGGGCGTCAGGGTGTCCCACGCATCATCGGCGCCGGGCAGCATCACGAGGTTCATGAACCATGGCGAAATCAAAACGCCCAGCGGACGGCCGCCTTCCATCCGAAAACCAACGGCCTGAACGTGCAAGGTCTTGTTCACAATCGGCACATCGCGCATCTTGGCGTTCCAGATCTCGGTAAAATCGGCCACAAGCGCCGAGGTGGCCTCGTTCAGTGCAGCGATTTCCGCCACTTGTGGGGCACCGGGATCCTCGCGCACCAGAAACTGCGCCGCCGGGGCCGAGCAATTGGGGCAGGTCCAGTCATCCGGCAGGGCGGCGAAAGCCGTACCCGGATCGATCTGGCGTATTTCATCGCCCTCGGCCGGATCGTAGGGCGTCCAGCAGACCTTGCACTCCATGATCGCCAGAGGGCTGATCTTGTCCGCCGCGCCCAGATAGCTGCCCTCGAAGGTGCTCATGTGATCGCCTCCAGCACAGCTTCGATCCGCTTCGCGCTGTCCGCGAGATCTTCCGAGGCGGCAATGGCAATCTCGGGCATCTCGGTCACCTCGAAGGTATCGAGGATCAGCGCGTCCATCGAGTTGAAGAACTGCACACGCCAGATCCCGCGGGTCGCCGTCGCGGTGATACGGCAGTTCCCGTATCCACGGCTGAGCACCGTCACCGCGCCTTCGCCGAGCGCGATGTCGAGCCAGGCGAGGTCGGGTTCGGTATGCGGCAGCAATGTCAGATTGATCACATGCGGTTCCTGCCCGGGCTGGTAGGCGGCGGATTTGTCCAGCAACTCCACGATCAGCGCCTGCGCATTGGCCATGCCCGGCAGCGTCGGGGCGGCTTCGCCTTTGGCTGCCCGGCGCGCATTGAAAGACCGTTCGATGGCAAGCGTGGGCACGGGAGACACCTCGATGATGTCAACCCCGTCGCCCTGCATCATCCAGACACCGGCAAAAACGCTTTCCTGTGCCGCGATCGCGGGAATGCCTTGCATCCGGATCGAGACTTCGCCCTCTCCCATGACCTCGGCGACCAGCGCCCGGGCGCGGGGTGGCAAGGCGCTGATGTCGAATTGCCGCGCGCCGCCGGTTTCGGCAACGGACAGGGCGGCCCGCGACACCTGCGACAGCACCTCGATCGCGTCGGCATCCGGGCGGTCGTCGGTCTCCGGGATATGCGGCGCATAAGTCCGCATGTCCTGCGGCAGGGGCATGTAGTCCAGCGTGTCGTCTTCAGGCTGCGA
Source organism: Roseobacter sp. (assembly GCA_050124275.1). Classification (GTDB taxonomy): domain Bacteria; phylum Pseudomonadota; class Alphaproteobacteria; order Rhodobacterales; family Rhodobacteraceae; genus Roseobacter. The sequence goes on from JASFFN010000083.1 coordinate 2,622, forward strand.
GCCGGGACCGAAACCCATCGGGGGCAGGCGGAAATCGTTGGGCATCAGGCGGCTCCTTCCGGGGTGAGGCTAAGGATATGCGCGACCCGGCCAAGATAATCGTCCCAGTCACGCACCTTTGGAATGGTGCCGATCTGCGCACCGTCTCGGAAAAAGATGAGCAGCGGCGTTTTGAAAACGCCCGCCGCTTCGCGCACCTGATAGTCAATGGCTTCTTCGACGACGGCACAGTCAAAGCGGCCCTGAAACGCCTGTACGATTTCCGGCAGGATGACGGCCGCATCCGTGGTCTCGAGGTTCTTGGCGGGATCGCCGGGCACGAAGAGGCAATGCACCCCCTCACGACCGGTGAACTCGGTGACATCGCCCATGTGCGACAGGCTCGGCCATCCGATCTCGGTCGTCAGGCGGGAAATCAGGGGATGGGTCATGGCGCTCCTCAGGCTGTGGTTTTGCCCGCGTCGAGCGCGGTTTGCAGATGGGGCGGCAATCGCGGGCCACGGTCTTCAATATCGGCAAAGGCATCTTCCTCGGGCAGCGTTCCGCCCATCACGGATTTCAGGGCCGCGACAGCGGCGCGAATCTTCAGGGCCTCGTCTTGCGCGATCACGTCGCGCGCGGTGCCAAGAAAGGTGAGAACCCAGGTGCCGGGGGGCTGTTCACCGACCAGCGCCAGATCGATCATGTGCTCGTCGGCGTCATCCTGTGCGCGGGCGTTGAGCCCATCCGTTGCGATAATCTGCATGGGGATGCCGACGCACATCGCTTCACTCTCCCGCCGAAAGGAAACGGGCGTCGCCGATCCGGCAGGCATCGTCTTCGCTGGGGCGGCCGTCCTCGTAGGCCTCTCGCAGAATCGATGCATCCGCCAGCAGGCTGTGGTCGCCCGCGCCCTGGCCCGGGGTGATGCCGATGGCTGCGAGTTTTTCCAAGGCGATATCTACTGCGGGCGCAATCTGAGCGGCGACAACGTCGCGCAGACCGCCGCCATAGTCTTCCAGTTCTTCCGGCTGGCACCCGATGAGGATCAGTGTCTCGGGGCGGTATCCCATCAGCATTGCGGTCGCGATCACGTCCTGAAAACCGGTCTGATGCAGGCTCATCTTCTTGGCGCCCATGAACTGCGGCACTGCATCGCCCTCGACGATGTTCAGCGTGCCCGGCGCCAGACCGTAATCGACGGCATCAAACACGATGAGCGTGTCAGCCTCCTCGAGAAACGGCAGCAGGTAGAGCCCCTGCGTCCCACCATCCATGATCTTGACGTTCCCGGGGAATGATCTGCCGCGGGCCAGTTCCTCGACGCAGCGGACGCCAAATCCTTCGTCGGCCCAGAGCACGTTGCCAATACCCAATACAAGGACTTGGTTGCCCATGCTGTCTCTCCCCGCGGTTCCCGTGGCACGCATCATGCGCGCCGGATATTCAGGCAGTGGCTGGCCGCCCGATCATGATCGACGTGGTCAGCACGTTTCCACTTGTCCCTGGAAGCGGCTGAAGAGCGGCCATGTTCCAGCGAGGTAATAGATGTTAAAGAATTTTGTATTTGATCCAGATCAAGAAAATCCAGCCGCTTGCTTTTTCAGCGATATCAGTCTGTTACATGTGGTCTCATCGCCGTCCAAGGCAAAAGGCGCGCCGGTGGCGCGCCTTCAAATCCTCGTGTCAGTCCGATTTCTGCTGGCCCGCAGGATTTATTCCGGCCGGTCATCCTTGAACGTCCGGTGGCCTGAAATCATCGTCGATACCATTGATTGCCGCGACATGATATCCTCGCGAACCGCCGCATAGATGTGGATCATCATGAAGATCACGATCGCCCACATGCCCAGGTGATGCAGCGAATGCATGACCTGCGAATTGCCCACGAGGTTCATCACCGGGCTGGTAATGGTCCAAAGCCAGTGATCGGGGCCAAGCCCTTCGGCATAGAGCGCGAAGCCGGTGACGATCATGAAGGTCATGCCGCAGGTCATGAAAAGGAACATCGCGATCTGCGCCAGGGGATTGTGCCCGACATATTTCTTCGGTTCTTGTTCCAGAAAGGCATACCAGCGCAGTTCGAAGAATACCTCTTTCCACCAGACGGCATTGAATATCGGCAGCCGGAACAGCTGCTTGGAATGGTGATTGCCGACAAAGCTCCAGTAGATCCGGCCGAAGAATCCGATCGTCATCACCATCGCGGCGGCGAAATGCGCAAAGCGGATATAGCCGAAGACGAACTGATGCGTCGCTTCTCCCATCTGCATTGAAGGTGGGGGATTGCCGATGAACCATCCGGTGACGCACAGCACCATGATGGCCAGTGCATTCACCCAGTGCCACAGGCGGACGGGTGTCTCGTACACGTAGACCGAGGTGTGGCGGCGGATGGTTTTCAGGTCCTCCGCCGTCGCGTCTCCGGTCAGCACCGAGGCGGAGTAGAAATCCACCTTGGAGCGTTCCAGTTCGGCATCGACGTCTTCAACCTCGACCTTCATCTGCGCGTCCTCCACAGAATACCCAGCACGGCAGCCATGCCGATCACGAGAGCACCGGGAAGGATGTGCGCGAAGCCGTGCAGCGTCGGCTCGACCGGCGCGTGCATGCCATGTGCCATGGCGGTGCCCGGCAGCAAAGCAATGAATGTGGTCAGTTTCTTCATCATGTCGCCCCTCCGTTAGCGGACTTTTACGGTGGTCAATTCGTCGCCATCCGGTGACATCACATGGGTCGAGCAGGCGAGGCACGGATCGAAGCTGTGCAGGGTCCGCAAGATTTCGACCGGTTCTTCGGGGCGTTCCATCGGCGTGTTCATGAGGCTTGCCTCGAAGGCGCCGATATTACCCTGGCTGTCGCGGGGCGACCCGTTCCAGGTGGTCGGCACGACACACTGATAGTTGTCGATGCGGCCGTCCTTGATCTGAACCCAATGGCCGAGGGCACCACGCGGCGCTTCGGTCATGCCTACGCCCTTGGCCTCTTTTGGCCAGCTGGACGGATCCCATTTCTCGACATTGGCGGTGGTTTCATCGCCGTTCTTGATGTTCTGGACGAGCTTGTCGAAGAAATGTTTCTGCAAGCGACCGCAGTACTCGCTTTCCAGTGCCCGTGCCGCCGTGCGACCGAGGGTGGAGAAGAGCGCTTCGACCGGCAGGTCCATCGTCCGCAGCAGGCCGGTGACCTGATCGGTGATGTCCTCATGGCCTCCGGCGTAGCCCACGATGTAGCGCGCCAGCGGGCCAACCTCCATTGCGTGACCACGCCAGCGCGGCGCCTTGATCCACGAGTATTTCGCGGCCTCGTCGATTTCCTTGATGTTGGTCCGTGTGCCTTTCATGTTCGGACCCAGCTCGAACTTGGCTTGCGTCACCCCGTCCCAAGGGTGCAGGCCCTTGCCCGGCTCGCCGTAGTCGTACCACGAGTGATCGACGAATTCCTGAACCTGTTCGGGATCGCGTACGTCGACGTCGTGCACCGTTGTCAGATCGCCGTTGATGATCGCGCCGCGCGGCAGATGCAACTGATCGGCCTCGAAGTTGTTGGCGTGTTCGGGAATGTCGCCATAGGCCAGAACCGCTTGCGACGACAGCCCGCCGCCGTGCAGCCAGTTCTTGTAGAATCCGCCGATGGCGATCACGTCGGGAATGTAGACGTTCTTGTTGAAGTCGATGCACTTCTGGATGATGGAGCTGACCATGTTCAGCCGCTCCATGTTGATCGCGCCGACCGCGCCCGTCGAATGCACGTTGATCGGGCAGGGTACACCGCCCACGAGCCAGTTCGGGTGCGGGTTCTTGCCGCCGAAAATCGTGTGGATCTTCACGATCTCCTTTTGCAGATCCAGCGCCTCCAGATAATGGGTGGTGGCCATCAGGTCCGCTTCGGGCGGCAAGAGGTAGGCGGGGTTGTCCCAGTAACCGTTCTTGAACAGGCCGAGTTGCCCGCTTTCGACGAACTGCTTCAACCGGTTCTGCACGTCGCGGAAATAGCCGGGCGACGACATCGGGTGCGACGGGCTCACCGCTTGCTGCAATTCCGATGTGGCCTTCGGGTCGGCCTTGAGCGCGTTGACCGGGTTGACCCAGTCCAGCGCGTGCAGGTGGTAGAAATGCACGACATGGTCGTGGATCTGCAGGTTCAGCTGCATGATGTTGCGGATCGAGTTCGCGTTGTCGGGGATCTCGATCCCCAGCGCGTCCTCCACCGCGCGCACGCTCGTCAGCGCGTGCGTGCCGGTGCAGACG
>JASFFN010000084.1:0-6811 GCA_050124275.1 Roseobacter sp.
GGAGTCGAGGAATGTGCCGAATTCGTTCAGGCGATGCTGGAACTGGGTGAGAAATACAAGCCGCTGCTGACTGGCGCGTAAACAGCAACTGCCCTGCGCGGGCCGATAGTTTACTCGCGCAGGGTCCTTTTGACACGCCTCAAGCTCAGGAACTCCAATGGCTGACGATCCAAACCGAGCGCCGCGTCATCTGGGCGCTGATCTCGTTATTCCCGTGATGGCAGTTACGTTCACACTGTATTTCTTTTCGACGATCTGGAACTCGCCCTGGACCGCGCAGGTGAGTGCCTTCGCCATTGGCGGCGTGTTGCTGTTCATTTGCACGCTCTTTTTCATAAAGGTGGTCGGGCAGTATCGAAACGGCGAGGGGCGTTTTACATTTACCAGTCTCGTGAACTACGAGGACATTCGCACCGGTCGGGTGGCGCTCATCGTCACGACCATATGTTTCTGCTGGCTGATCGACGATCTGGGTTTCACGCTGACGAGCTTCCTCTTTTTGTGGTTCAGCATGGCGATACTCGGGGCGTTCAAGCGCCTCGGGCTGGTGACGGTGATTGCAGCCGTCCTGTCGCTCGGAGGCTGGGCGGTTTTCATCTGGGCCTTCGATACGCGTTTCCCGCGCGGCTGGTTCGAGCAAACGATGCAGGCGGTGATGGCCAATGGGTGAAACGGCATCCCTTCTTGCAAGCGTATTTGTCGAGACGCTCAGCTACTGGTGGGTCATTATTCCGACGATCTTTCTGGGCCTGATCGTGGGCGGCATTCCGGGGTTTTCCGCAGCCAATACGATCATCATTCTCATGCCGCTGACGCTTGCCATGGATCTGCAGACGGGCCTCGTTTTCATGGTATCGCTCTATTGCGCGGCGCGCATGGGCGCCGGAATCCCGGCCATTCTCGTCAATATCCCCGGGACCGCCGGAGCCGCCGCCACGCCGCTTGACGGCTATCCGATGACGAAGCAGGGACGGGGTCAGCAGGCGCTGGCAATCTCTTTTGTCGCTTCCTCGCTCGGAGGGCTTCTGACCACTGTTATCGCGCTCGCCGCAATGCCGCTGCTCGCGCGCGTCGGCTTTTACATGCACTCGGTCGAGATGATCGTGGTAATGCTCTTCGGCATTTCGCTGATCGCGTCGATTGCCGCGCAGGACATGCTGAAGGGACTGATTGCGGGCTTCTTCGGGCTGATGCTCGGCGCCATCGGTACTGATGTGGTCTACGCCACGCCACGCGGCACAATGGGTTTTCTGGAACTTTATGACGGCGTACCGCTCATTCCCGCCCTTGTCGGTCTCTTCGCCGTGTCCGAAGCCTTCATCATCATTGAAAAGCGCGTGATCCTCTCCAAGGAGGGCCAGCAGGCAATGGCGAGTCCGTCCTGGGCGGCCACTTTCGAAGGGGTGCGCGATGCGCTGAGCCGATGGGTGCATATTGCCTGGACGTCCGTAATCGGTCTCATCATTGGCGTAATCCCCGGTGCCGGCGCATCGATCGCCAGCTTCGTCGCCTACCAGCAGTCGCGCACCTTCTCCAAGACTCCTGAGAAATACGGCACAGGCCATATCGAGGGGCTGCTGGCCCCGGAAAGCGCCAACAACGGCGTAACATCCGGCACGCTGGTGCCGCTGCTGGTGCTGGGTATCCCGGGCGGCGCCACGGCGGCGATCATGCTGGTGGTGATGCAATACCACGGCGTCAGCTTTGGCCCGTCGCTTTTCCAGCAGGATCCGCGCGTTGGCTATGGCATGTTCATGGCCATGGCGGTTTCCTATTTCCTGATGATCCTGACGATCCTGCCGCTCTCGCGCTACATGAGCCGCGTAACGACGGTGCCGACGATCTATCTCGCGCCCATGATCATTTCTTTCACACTGGTCGGCGCATTCGTGCCCCGCGAGTACATGTTCGACATGTACCTCGCACTTGCCTTCGGCGTCATCGGCTACATAGCGCGGCGCACCGGATATCACGTGGCGGCAATCCTCATCGGCGTGATCCTCGGACCGCTCCTCGAGACCTATTTTCTTCGCGCGCTGAAGAAATCCGAAGGGGACATAACCGTTCTCTTCTCCTCGACACTTGGCAACGTTCTCTGGGGCGCACTCGCCGTTTCGCTGATCCTGCCGATCTATTTTGAGCGCCGCCGCAAAAAACAAAGTGAGGTAGTGACGCAATGAAGGTCGAATACGACGTCCCTCTTTCCCGCAACGTAAGGCACCTCGGTCGGCTTGAAATCCCCGGCGGGGGACAGGTCGTCGTGCAGGGCGAATATGCTTACGTCGGTCACATGAAGCCGCCGCACGGAACCTCGATCATCGACATCTCGGACCCTGCGCATTTAAAGGTCGTGGCTCATGTCGATCCTCCGGAGTGGTCGCACACGCACAAGGTCCGTGTTGTCGGTGACATCATGATAACCAACGTCGAGCAGGACCGTCGCCACTTCCTGCGAAAAGGCGACAAGATTCCGGGACTGCGTAAGGAAGGTAAATCGGACGCCGAAATCGCCGATGCTCTGGGTGTGGAGCTCGCTGACATTCCCGATCTCGACGCCGCGCGCACGCGTGGCTACGACGGCGGCGGCTTCCGCGTCTGGGACATTTCCGACAAATCGTCTCCGCGCTTGCTGTCCTATGTCAAGACGCACGGGTTCGGGACACACCGCTTCGATATGGACGAGAACTACGCCTACATCTCAACGGAGATGGAAGGATACGTGGGCAATATCCTCGTCATTTACGACCTCGCCGATCCGGCTGATCCAAAGGAGGTGTCGCGCTGGCACATGCCAGGCCAACACGTCGCCGGGGGAGAAACGCCGACCGGCGTCGGCTACAGCCACCGCCTCCACCACGCCATGCGCGTCGGTGACGAGTTCTGGGCGGCCGTCTGGCACGCCGGGCTGCGGGTGCTGGATGGCTCGGATCTGAACAACCTGCGGCAGATCGGCTCCTACGTCTGGCCCGCTGCGATCCCGGAGCCCACGCATACGGTCATGCCACTGGAACAGATGATCGGCGGACGCCGCTATGCGGTGGCCATCGACGAGGAACACGCGCATCTGCCTGGGCGATTGCACGGGTTCTTGTGGGTCATGGACGTGACCGATCTTCACAAGATGGAACCTGTGGCAGCCTGGGATCTTTCGGAACGCGCGTGCCCCTTCGTCGGCGAGAAAGGCGCGCGCTTCGGGGCGCATCAGTTCCGCGAAAAGCTCGACGGTACATTAGTCTATTGTACGTGGTTTGCAGGCGGATTGCGTGTACTGGATCTGGCTGACCCGTTGCTGCCGAAAGAGGTGGCCTATTTCATGCCCGAGCGCAGTCCAGGCGGTCTTGCGCCGCAATCGAACGATGTGGATGTCGACGATAACGGGCGCATCTATTTGCTCGACCGCATCAGCGGTCTCGATGTTCTGGAGTTGACGCTATGAGCGATACCGCTTCCGACCTTCTTCCACCAACTGTGGATCCCGAGCGCAAGGCGCTTGGCATCCGCCGCGTGGCGATGCGAAACGAGGCATCGACCCGTAGCGTGATGATGGTCCGCGATCACGTGGTGATAACGGACGAAAAGGAAAGCAATACCGGACCGACACCGCTGGAGATGACGCTGGCGTCGCTCTGCGGCTGCGAAGGGGTCATCATCAACCGCTGCGCCGAGGCGATGAAGTTCAACTACTCCGCCGTGGATATCGAGGCCGACGGAGAGGTCGACCAGCGCGGAAGCCGCGGTGTGCAGGGCGTTCGGCCATATTTCAACTGGGTCAAGATGCGCATCCGCGTCCATACCGGGGAAACCGAGGAGCGCCTCGCGCGGTTGCGCAGAAACGTCGAGTACCGGTGCCCCGTGATGAACCTGTTTTCCTCGGCTGACGTGAAACTGGAAGTGATTTGGGAAAAGGTAGCACCGTGCTGAAGCTGACGGTGAACGGGAAAGAGACCGAGATTGCCTCCGACCCGGAGACACCCCTGGCCTATGTCCTGCGCAATGAACTCAAGCTGAAGGGTACGAAGATCGGCTGCGGGCTGGAACAATGCGGCGCCTGTGCCGTTCTTGTGGACGGCGAAGCGGTGCTCAGCTGTACCGCGCCCGCCGCCACCTTCGAAGGGCGAGATATCACGACCGTGGAATGTTTGGGCGACACCGAGGCAGGACGTACAGTGCAGGAGGCCTTCGTGGCGGCACGGGCTGCTCAATGCGGGTTCTGCACCGCCGGTCTCGTGGTCAGGGTAACGGCTATGAAAGCCGCCCGGACTTCTTGTTCGCGTGAGGACCTGAAAGCCGCGCTTGCTCCGCATTTATGCCGTTGCGGATCGCATCCGCGTGTCCTGCGCGCGGCGGAGGCGGTTCTGAGCGAACAGTCATGAGCCTCGACGCCTATCCGCTCGTCCGCGACTGGTTGCGCCCGATGGAGGAACGTTTGCTGCTGCGCACCGGCAAGGTTGATCTGGGACAGCGCATTTCGACAGCTCTTGTGCGCATTGCCTGCGAGGAGCTGACGCTGCCGCCGGTCAGGGTTGACGTTGCGCCGGTCCGGACAGACGATAGCCCGGACGAGGGAATTACCTCCGGCAGCAACTCCATCGAGCAGTCGGGCAAGGCGCAACGCCTTGCCTGCGCGACTGCGCGCCGGCAGATCATGCGCCTTGCCGCTGCGCGGTTCGATGCGGATGAAGACGCGTTGAGGATTGATGAAGGCGTCATAACCCATCGCGGCACGAACCGGCAACTCGATGTTCTGGCACTGCTCTCCGAGCTGCCGCCCGACTTGCCCGTGGATATCGCGGCACCTTCTCTGGATCGAGACGCACCGCTTCCGGACTTCGAGCCGCGCGGACTGCGAGAGATGGTCGAGGGCCGTTTTGCCTATGTCCATGACATCGAGCGTGAGGGCATGCTTCACGCCCGCATCGTGCGTCCGCCCGTGACGGATGCGCGGCTGAAGAAAAGTGCCCCGGAGCTTGAGGAGCGTCTGCGCCGCAATGGTCTCCATGTCATTCGTGACGGGTCGTTTCTTGCGGTCGCCGGCGCGGAGGAGTGGGCGGTTCAGCGCGCCTCGGACACGCTGGGCGCGGCCTATAGCTGGGACATCGGTGCGGGATTGGAAACAGGCGACATCTTTGACACGATGTCCCGCAGAGACGCGCAACGTTTCCTGGTGTGCGAAGGCAAACCCATGCCGGACGCGCCGCTACCCCCAGCGCTCGAAGCGCCTGCCTACCGCGCGGCCTTCGAGCGGCCCTATACGCTGCACGGCGCGCTCGGCCCTTCGGCAGCGATGGCTTGTTTTGAAGGCGGTCGTCTTGAGGTAATTACCCATAGCCAGGGCATCTATTTCTTGCGCGACAGCATTGCCGACAGCTTGGGCCTCGCGCCGGAGAGGGTCGTTCTGGAGCATATGCCTGGATCCGGATGTTACGGGCACAACGGGGCCGATGACGCGGCCTTCGAAGCGGCGCTGGTGGCGCGCGCCTTGCCCGGAACGCCGATTCTTCTGAAGTATTCCCGCGCGGATGAACACGGGCGCGAACCCGTAGGCACGGCGATGCGCGTTCAGATAGAGGCCGAGACGGATGCATCGCGGAACATCCGTGCGGTTTGGTTGGAGGCGCGCGGAGATACGCACCGCGGCAGGCCGCGGGCCGGTGCCAACCGCGCGGGACCGGCGCGGCTTGCGGCAAACGCAGCACGGGAAAGCGATATTCCGCGCTTCGTGCCGGAACCCAACATGAACCGCCACGCAGGCCTGCACCGTAATCTCGATCCGGTTTACAGCTTCGCGGACAAGCGTCTCGTCAAGGCCCTCGTCCCGGACCTGCCGCTTCGCCCTTCCGCGCTGCGTTGTCTCGGCGCACCGGCGAATATCCTCGCGATCGAAAGCATGATGGACGAGATGGCGGTGGCGGCCGAAATGGATCCGATCGACTACCGTTTACGTCATCTGGAGGATTCCCGCGCAACAAGGGTTTTGAAAAGACTGAAAGAAAAGCTCGCTCAAGTGCCCCCCCCCGGTGAAGGAGCCGGCCGCGGCATCGCCTACGCCCAATATAAAAACAGCATGACGCGCGTCGCCATGGCCGTCGATCTGACGGTGGACGCTTTGGGATGCACCCGTCTCGACCGTGCCTTGATTGTTGCCGACGCCGGGCGCATCGTGGATCCCGACGGCTTGTCTGCGCAATTGGAGGGCGGATTCCTGCAAGGTGCGAGCTGGGCGCTTTGCGAGCGTGTGCAATGGAACGCTTCGGGGCGCGAAACACTGGATTGGGACAGCTATCCCGTCCTGCGCTTCGACAAAGTACCGGAAATTGAGGTTGAGCTGATTTCGGGTGCTGATGATCGCGCTTTGGGGGCAGGCGAGGCGAGCCCCGGCCCCGCGGTCGCCGCCATCGCGAATGGAATATTCCACACGACGGGATTGCGTTTGCGACGAATGCCTTTCGACCGCGACGCCGTGATCAATGAGGCATTGAAATCATGAATGTCGCGTCGAGAAAAAACTGCAAATGGGCCGGCTGGGTCCACTGCTTTCCAGCGTCAGCGCCAATCAGCACAAGATCGTCGGGCTTTGTCAGAACGATTCCTGTTGAGGTGGTCAGGGTGGTCTCGTAGCGTCTGACCATGACCAAATCTAACCCGTTCAAGGGCTTTCAGAGCAGCCCGGAACTCATCCGCCTGGCGGTGATGCTGTACGTCCGTTTCCCGCTGTCGCTCCGCCACGTCGAGGACCTGTTGTATGAGCACGGCGTTGAGATCAGCCATGAAACGGTCCGGTTCTGGTGGCACAGGTTTGGACCAATGTTTG
>JASFFN010000085.1:0-6800 GCA_050124275.1 Roseobacter sp.
CCAAGCAGCGCGCGCACGCCTTCCGGCCCAAGGCGGTCGAGCTTGTCAATCGCGCGGAGCACGATGCCGCGCTCGTGCTCCTTGTCGTCTCCTGCCAAGCCCGCGACCTCCAGCACGCCGTTGAGAACCTTGCGATTATTTACCCGCACCACGTAATCGCCGCGCGGGATACCAACCTCTTCGAGGCAGTCGCAGAGCATCGCGCAAATCTCGGCATCCGCCGCCATGCTGGCGGTGCCCACGGTATCCGCATCGCATTGGTAGAACTGCCGAAACCGTCCCGGCCCCGGCTTTTCATTGCGCCAGACCGGCCCCATAGCATAGCGGCGGTAGGGTGTCGGCAGATCGTTGCGGTGCTGGGCGTAAACGCGCGCCAGCGGGGCCGTCAGATCGTAACGCAGCGCCAGCCAGTCACCCTTGCCGTCGTCCTCATCCTCCTGCCAGGCAAAGACCCCGGCGTTCGGGCGGTCGACGTCGGGCAGGTACTTGCCGAGCGCCTCGACGGTTTCGACACCGGCGCTTTCCAGCGCGTCAAAGCCATAGCGATGATAAACCCCGGCGATCGTGCGCAGCATCTCGGCGCGCTGCGTAACTTCGGCGCCGAAATAGTCGCGGAACCCCTTCGGCGTCTGCGCCTTGGGGCGGGGGGTCTTTTTGGGTTTGGCCATGGATATCCCTCTGGCTGGTCGTCTGGCGCGCGGTCTAACGGATGCCGGAGGCGCAGACAAGGCGCGCTTGCGAGGTCTTTATCGCACCTGCGCACCATGGTATTAGCGGCGCATCACGGAACGGAGCCGCCGGTGGAAAAACTGGAAGAGAAGATCGCCCATCTGATCCGCACGGTCGACGAGTTGTCCGATGTTGTCGCCCGTCAGGAAAACGAGATCGCCACGCTGACCCGGCGCGTTCACATGCTGATGCAGCGCGAGGGCGAACGCGAGGCGCAGGGCACGGGCGGCGTCATTCTGGGCGACGAACGCCCGCCGCACTATTGACTACATATCCTCGACCGCCAGCACCCCGCCAAGCGACTTGATCGCGCCCTTGATCTGCGGGTTCACGACGAACTGCTGCCCCAGATCGACTTCGACTTCGCCCGGCAGGGTCGGATCCATCAGGCAGAACTGGATGGGGCCTCGCCCGGTGTTTCCGAGACCCCGTTGCGCGTCCTCCAGCACACTTGCCACATTCGCGATCGCTTCGGGCGCCTGCACGAAGATCTTCAGCCCCATGCCACCCGCATCGGCCGCGACGGCATCGATGGGCGCGACAGAGCGGCCGAGAAGCTTCAACTGATCCGCCTCCATCGTCGCTTCGACCGAAACCACGACCTTGCAGCCGGTCTCGAGGTGTTCACGCGCGGTCTCGAGCGTGTCCGAAAACAACGTCACCTCGTAGGCGCCGGTCGGGTCGGACATTTGCACGAAGGCAAATCTGTTGCCGCGCGCCGATTTGCGTTCCTGCCGTACGGCGACGATGCCCGCCAGCCGCGCGTTCATCGCTCCGCGCTCGGCGACTTTCTCCGTCAGTTCATCAAGGCTCAGGAAGGGCATGCCGCGGTCATTGCCGGACTTGCGTTTCAACGGCCCCATGTAGTCGTCCAGCGGATGACCGGAAAGGTAAAAGCCGACAGCCTTGAACTCTTCGCTGAGGCGTTCCGCGGGCAGCCAGTCGTCGACAGGCAGCAGGCGCGGTTCTGGCAGGTCTTCTCCCGCCTCCCCGAACAGCGACACCTGATTTGATACCTTTTGCTCATGGACCGCGGCCGAGTAATTTACAAGTGCATCCAGCGCATCCAGCACCCGCCGGCGGTTGCTGTCCAGCTGGTCAAAGGCACCGGAGCGCGCCAGCATTTCCAGCGGTCGCTTGCCCACGCGTTTCAGATCCACCCGGCGTGCGAGATCGAAAAGCGTGACGAAGGGCTTGTCGCCGCGCGCCTCGACGATCAGCCGCATCGCCTCGACGCCCACGTTCTTGAGCGCGCCCAGCGCATAGACCAGTGCGCCGTCGACGACTTTGAACGTCGCATCGGAGCGGTTGACGCAGGGTGGAACCCACGGCAACTCGAGCCGCTTGCGGACTTCCTCGAAATAGACCGCCAGTTTGTCCGTCAGATGGATATCGCAATTCATCACGCCGGCCATGAATTCCACCGGGTGATTGGCCTTGAGCCAGGCGGTCTGATAGCTGACCACGGCATAGGCCGCCGCGTGCGATTTGTTGAACCCGTAGTTGGCGAATTTTTCAAGAAGGTCGAAGACTTCGCGCGCCTTGTCCGCGTCGACCCCGTTTGCAACCGCGCCCTGTTCGAACTTCGGGCGTTCCTTGGCCATCTCTTCGGCGATCTTCTTGCCCATGGCCCGGCGCAAGAGATCGGCCCCGCCGAGCGAGTACCCGGCCATGACCTGCGCGATCTGCATCACCTGTTCCTGATAGACGATGATGCCTTGCGTCTCTTCGAGAATATCGTCGATCAGCGGGTGGATCGATACCCGTTCCCGCAACCCGTTTTTCACCTCGCAATAGGTGGGGATGTTCTCCATCGGCCCGGGGCGATATAGCGCAACGAGTGCGACGATATCTTCGATGCAGGTCGGCTTCATTCGTTTGAGCGCGTCCATCATGCCGGAACTTTCAACCTGAAACACGGCAACCGTCTTGGCCGCGGCATAGAGGTTGTAGGCGGCCTCGTCATCGAGCGGGATGGCATTGATGTCATTCTCGGTGCCCGGCGCCGGCTCGTAGAGTTCGGTGCCGTCCGCGGAGATATGCAAGGGACGGCCCGCTGCATTGATCTGCTCGACGGCATTCTGGATGACCGTCAGCGTCTTGAGACCCAGAAAGTCGAATTTCACCAACCCCGCCTGCTCCACCCATTTCATATTGAACTGGGTCGCGGGCATGTCCGACCGCGGGTCCTGATAGAGCGGCACCAGCGCATCGAGCGGACGGTCCCCGATTACAACCCCGGCGGCATGGGTAGATGCGTTCCGAAGCAGACCCTCGACCTGCTGGCCGTATTCGAGGAGGCGCGCGACAACCTCCTCGTTCTTTGCCTCTTCGCGCAGGCGCGGCTCGTCCGCGAGGGCTTTTTCGATGGAGACGGGTTTCACCCCTTCCACCGGGATCATCTTGGACAGCCGGTCCACCTGACCATAGGGCATCTGAAGAACCCGGCCGATGTCACGCACCGCCGCCTTGGACAAAAGCGCGCCGAAGGTGATGATTTGCCCGACCTTGTCGCGCCCGTATTTCTCCTGCACGTATCGAATGACCTCTTCGCGGCGGTCCATGCAGAAGTCGATGTCGAAATCCGGCATCGACACGCGTTCCGGGTTCAGAAAGCGTTCGAAAAGCAGGTTGTAGCGCAGAGGATCGAGGTCGGTGATCGTCAGCGCATAGGCCACGAGGCTGCCCGCCCCCGACCCTCGGCCCGGGCCGACGGGAATGCCCTGCTCCTTGGCCCATTTGATGAAATCCGCAACGATCAGGAAATATCCGGGAAAGCCCATACTCTCGATGATGCCCAGTTCGAAATCCAGCCGCTTGGCATAGTCCTCGACGGGGGCCGCATGCGGGATGACCGCAAGACGGGCCTGCAGACCCGCGTGCGACTGACGCCGCAGCTCTTCGATTTCGTCATCCGCGAACTTCGGCAGGATCGGATCGCGGCGGTAGGCCTGGAAAGCGCAACGTTTCGCGATCTCCACCGTGTTCTCGACGGCTTCAGGCAAGTCCGCGAACAGAGCGGCCATTTCAGCCTGCGACTTGAAATAATGCTGGTTTGTCAGCCGGCGCCGCGGGTCCTGCTGATCGACATAAGCGCCTTCCGCGATACAGATCAGCGCGTCATGCGCCTCGTACATTGCCGCATCTGGAAAATAGACGTCGTTGGTTGCCACAAGCGGAAGATCCATGGCGTAGGCCATCTCGACAAAGCCGCGTTCGGTCAGACGCTCGCTTTCCGGTTGGCCGTTTTCGTTCGGGTGACGCTGCAGTTCGACGTAAAGCCTGTCTCCAAAAGCCTCTTTCAGGCGCTCCATCAAAGCCTGGGCGGCAGGCGCCTGACCGGCCTGCAAGAGTTTTCCGACCGGACCGTCCGGGCCTCCGGTCAGGCAGATCACGTCTTCCGAATTGCGCTCCAGCTCGCCCACAGTGACCTGAGGCTGCTGCCCGCCTTTATCGACATAGAGGCACGTGTTGAGCTTCATCAGGTTCTCATAGCCCGTTTCGGATTGTGCGAGCAGGACAACCGGCGCCGGATCGCGCGGGCGCTCTCCCGGTTGCGGCGAAACATAGGCCAGGTCGACCTGACACCCGAGGATCGGTTGCACCCCGGCCCCGGAAAGCGCGACGGAAAACTCAAGCGCCGCGAACATGTTGTTCGTATCGGTAAGCGCGAGCGCGGGCATGCCAGCGGCGCGGCACAGATCGGGAAGCTTCTTGAGCCGCAAGGCCCCTTCCAGAAGCGAATATTCGGAATGCGTGCGGAGGTGAATGAATCGAGGGGAACTGCTCATTGTCAAAGCTTATTTCAGGGGTCGAAAAGCTGCCAGAACGTTCTCTGCTGAGACGCATATTTTTTTGGCGGCGGGAAGCCGGGTCTTTAGGGCACCTGTCATTTTTGCTTGCCAGTGACGTATCCCGCGCATAGCCTCGGGTTCGCGATTGACCGCCCGCGTTCTACGCCGCATCGGACGCGAGGCAAAAAATGGTCGGTGTAACGCGGCGGATCAGACTTGATGAACATCACGTTTCGCCTGAATGGAGAAACCGTTTCCCTCAGCAATGTAGCACCGACGACCACACTTCTGGACTGGTTACGCGAAGACCGCGGACTGACCGGTACGAAAGAAGGATGCAACGAAGGCGACTGCGGCGCCTGTACCGTCATGATCACCGACGAGAGCGGCGCGCGGACGCTGAACGCCTGTATTCTTTTCCTGCCACAGATCAACGGGAAATCCGTGCGCACCGTAGAGGGCATAGCCGCCCCGGACGGTGCTTTGCACCCGGTCCAGCAGGCCATGATCGATCATCACGGCAGCCAGTGCGGATTCTGCACGCCCGGATTTGTGGTCTCCATGGCCACGGCGCATCTGAACGGCGCCACGGATCACGACACGCAACTGGCGGGCAATCTGTGCCGCTGCACGGGATATGCGCCGATCATCCGGGCAGCTAAGAGCGTTGAAGCCGTATCCGTGCCGGCGCACATGCATGACACCCCGCCCGCCCATGCCGAACACGGCTTTTCGACATCTGCAAAGGTCGCGCAGCCGGAAACGTCGGACGCTCTGGCAGAATGGTTTCTCGAGAACCCCGACGCCACCCTGATCGCCGGCGCCACTGACGTGGGGCTTTGGGTGACGAAAGACTTCCGGGCGCTTGGGCCCGTGGCGTTTCTGAACCAGTGTCGAGATCTGAACGGCGTCCTTGTCACCACGGATAGCATCGAAATCGGGGCAACCACCACGCTGACCGATCTGCAAGAGGCGATTGGGCCCCATCACCCGTCGTTCGCCGCGATGATCGCTCGCTATGGCTCCGTGCAGGTGCGCAATGCCGCAACCATTGGCGGCAATATCGCCAATGGTTCTCCGATCGGCGACGGCCCGCCCGCGCTTATCGCGCTTGGGGCCACTCTGCATCTGCGCCGCGGCGACGAGCGCCGCAGCCTGCCGCTGGAAGACTTTTTTCTCGCCTATGGCAAACAGGATCGCGTGCCGGGCGAGTTCGTGGAACGGATCACCGTGCCGCGACAAGAAGACCGTTTGCGCTGCTACAAGCTCTCCAAAAGATTTGATCAGGACATCTCGGCCGTCTGCGGCTGTTTTTCGGTGGGGCTGAGTGAAAACAAAGTGCGAGAAGCGCGTCTCGCTTTCGGCGGCATGGCCGGAACGCCCAGACGCGCAGCGCGGGCAGAGAGCGTTTTGACCGGCGCCGACTGGTCCGAAGCGACTGTGCGTGCGGCAATGGCGGCTTTGGCGGAAGACTTCGAGCCGCTGAGCGACATGCGCGCGAGTGCCGGTTACCGGATGACAACGGCACAAAACATGCTCTGGCGCTACTGGCTCGACGATCACGGGGCCGTGACTTCGGTTCTGGAGGTGCAGACATGAGCGTGACCAGACCTTTGCCGCACGACGCGGCACGCCTGCATGTTACCGGCGAAGCGCGCTATGTCGACGACATCCCCACCCCGCTAAATACGCTGCACCTTGCGTTCGGTCAGTCGCCCGCAGCCCGCGGCGTCATCAAGACGATCTCGCTGGATGCTGTCCGATCCGCACCCGGGGTTGTCGATGTTTTGACGGCCGCCGATCTGCCTTTTGCAAATGACGTTTCTCCCTCGATTCATGATGAACCGCTGCTGGCTGTCGAAACGGTGCAATATGTCGGGCAACCGGTATTTCTGGTCGTCGCCACGTCCCATCTTGCCGCCCGGCAGGCGGCGCGTCTGGGAGAGATCGAAATCGAAGAGAGCGACCCGCTTTTCACCGTGGACCAGGCGCTCGCAGCCGGCAGCCGTTTTGAAGAAGGGCCGCGCATCTACGTGCGCGGAGACGTCGACGCCGCGATTGCCGGCGCGGCTCACGTCATCGACGGGCAACTGGAGATCGGCGGGCAGGAACACTTCTACCTCGAAGGTCAGGCCGCGCTGGCGCTGCCACAGGAAGGCGGCGACATGGTGGTGATGAGCTCGACCCAGCATCCCACCGAAATCCAGCACAAGGTTGCCGAGGCGCTGGGAAAACCGATGCATGCGGTCCGGGTCGAAACGCGCCGCATGGGGGGCG
>JASFFN010000086.1:0-6799 GCA_050124275.1 Roseobacter sp.
GAGCCTCGAGGTTGAAGTAGCCATCCGGATCGAAGGTCGAACTGTTGCCGATGAACGGGCTCTCCCATCTCAGCCCCGGGTAGACGACGGCATCCGGCTGCCGGCTATCGAAGGCGATCACGCGGGAAATCGCCACGCCCTCCTGCGCCGCTTGCTCGAAGATCTTCTGCATGCGGGCATCGGGTTCGAAGGGTTCCCCCTGCTTGATGCCCAGCGACGCCAGCCTGCCCAAGAGCTCCTTGCCGAAGGCTTCGGCCGGTTCGTAGTTGATGATGTCGTGCATCCACTGGAATGCCGAGGCATTCTCGGGCACCAGCGAATTCCAGGCAACATTTGTGGCATTCTTGACGACGGGTGCCTTCGGGCCGGTCGCCAGAGGATAGACCTTGGCATTCTCGCGATAATACGCGAGAGCCTTTTCGCCGAAGCCCACTTTTGCAGCGTTGGCGCGAATGAACGAGAAGTTCATGTAGGTGGGCGAGCGCACGACAAAGTAGCCATCGGGCACCTCACCGTCATAGCCCGGCGGCAAAAGCAGGTATTTGCCGCCCTGGCCCTTGTCCATTCCGGTTGGGCCGATATCGGCGGCGAAGAGGAAGTTATGATCGTCCAGCGGTCCCATCACACCCGGTGGCACCTCGAACACCGTCGGCCCGTCGCTCTTGAGGTCGAACACGATAAAGGCATACAGGCTCTCGGTGTTCCCGGTCAGAACCAAGGCGCTAGAGTCCAGGCGATCTGCGGTCACGCGGATATGTGAACTGTCCTCCATCTCGAGGTCGCGCACCCACCCCATCATCAGTCCATGCGCCGACAGCGCAGGGTACATGTCCAGGTAAAGCTGGGTGGCGCGCTGCAGATCGAGTTCGTCATAGATCTTCTGCGCGGTCTCTTCGGTGGGATAACCACCGGGGAACTCAAGCGTCCCGAACCGCGTCTCGATCGTTTCGGGGGCCGGTTCGAAGTCGCCGGGGGCGAATTTCGGCTCCGCACCGTACATGTCGAAAAACCCCGGTGCCTGTTCGGCCAGCACCGGGACAGCCACCAGTGTGGCAATCAGCCCTGCGGCCGTTGAGTTCAAAAGTGGCAACGCTTTCATTCGTGTTTTCCTTTGTTGCTGAGGCAAGGAGGTCCCCCTTTCCTTCTGACCCGCACGGTACGCCCTGTCTGGGGCTGGGTTTGGTCATCTCGCGCCAAATGAGGACGGGCCGGATCGCCTGTCCCAGCCCGTCCATTCGATCACTCGATGCGTTTGACCTCAGCCGCCGATTTTTTCGAAGTCATTCAGAACCCAGGTCTTCTCAATGTAACCCTCGGTCGGGCCATAGAATCGGAAGACAACGAAGAAACCCTTGTCGGGGTTGGTTGTGATCAGGTTCTGTTCGAACCCCTCCGGTGCCGATTGGCCGAAATAGAGATCTACCGAGCCGTCGGCGTTGACCACCGGGTCGGTTTGGCTACCCACCGTGATCGCGCCGTCAGAGGCCAGCAGGCCGCGAGTAGCGGGATCATAGGCCGTCACAGCCCAGAAGCGCTTGACGGGCGGGTTCGCCGGTACGGTCAGCTTGTAGGAGGCGTCGCCCATGAGCACGTTGTTCTCGGCGTCGCGGAACGCGGTCAGGTAAGCCGTACCGACACCCGGCGTCGTGCTGAGCAGGTTGGGCGAAACAACGATTGCCTGGTAATGCCACAGCGTGCGAGCATCGATATCTGCCGCGCCGCTGTCGCGGATAAACTCGGTATTACGGACGAACATCTTTTCCCATTTGCGGTCCGGCCAGTAGTGGATGTCTGGATCGCGCGAGGCATAGAGGATCGCGCGCGACATCGCCGTGCCTTGCTGTGCCGCCTTGTCGAAGATGCCCTGCATCCGTGCGTCCGGCGCGAACGGTTTGCCTTTCTCGATCCCCAGCGTGGCAAGCCGGCCGAGTTGCTCTGCGGAGAACAGCGATGCGGGCTCGTGCTGAATGATCTGGTCGAGCATCGCAAAGAACGACCCGTCCTCCGGCGGCAGCGGGTTCATGCCAACCGCGCTGGCATTGATGTATCTGCCGGTCCGCTCGGGGGCGTCGAGCGGGTAGACCTTCAGACGCTGGCTGAACCAGTCGAGCGCCTGCTCACCGGTGCCGACCTCACCGAAGCCACGCATCATCGCCCAGATGCGGTAACCGTTGGAGGGCAGTACGAAATACCCACCGGGGACATCGCCGTCATACCCCGGCGGCAGGAACAGGTATTTGCCGCCCTCGCCGTTGTCGGGGCCGGTCGCGCCGAAATCTGTCAGGTACCGGAAGGCCGCGTCGTCTGCCGTGCCGTACATGCCCGGCGGAATCTCGACCACCGTCGGCCCGTCTTCCTTCAGGTCGATCGAGGCGACGGCGTAGATGGTCGAATTGTTGCCTGTCAGGTAGGGTTGGTTGGTGTTCATGAAATCCGCCATGACGCCGATATCGGAGGCAGTCTCGAAGCCAAGGTCCCGCGCCTGTGAGCGCACAATTGTATAGAGTGAAATGTGCGGAAAAAAATCCATGAAAGCCTGCGTAGCCCGTTGCAGGTCCATCTCGTCATAGATGCGTTGCGCCGTCTCGGGCGTCGGGAACCCGCCGCCATCGAAATTCAGTGTGCCAAAGCGCGTTTCCATCGCGGCTGGGGCCGAGATGAAGTCAGCCTTGGTCTGTGCGCCGTCCGGATTGTCGAAGAGCGAGGTGGAAAGCCCCGTGTCTTGTGCGAGCACGGGATGTGCGAAGGCTACGGCGGCCGTTAGGGCAAGTATTCGGGTGCAGGTCATCGGGTGTCCCCTTGCAAAGGAAGGTTGGTCTAAAGAAAGGTTGGCCGCGCCGGGATAGGGCGCAGCCGATTGCTTTATTCGACCAGCTCGATCTCACTGGGGCGCCAGCTGCCATCCAGCCAAGGTTCCAGCGGGCCATACGCGCGTAGGATGATGAACCAGCTCTTGCCAGGGATGGTCTGGATCCAGTTGCCCTCGCTACCCGCCGGTGCTTCTGGAGCGAACAGGATCTCGTAGGATCCATCTGCGCTGGCCTGCACACCCTCGCCAAGACTGTTGACCCCGGCAAAGGGTTGATCGGTCTGCAACATCGAGCGGGTCTGGGTGTCGTAGATGGTGACCGACCAATTGTCCTTGACCGGGAAGTCCGGCGGCAAGGTCAGGCGATACGTTTTGCTGCCGTCCAGCACGCGGCCTTCACCATCGAGCCCGGCAATGCCATAATCCGATCCTGCACCGGGTTTTGTCAGGGCCATGGCCGGTGTCACGACAACCGCGTTGTAGTGCATCCACAACCGGCTATCCATGCGCCGCGCGCCATCCTCCAGGAAGTAGGTGTCCTTGCCCGCGAAGGCCATGACCCATTCGCTGTCGGGCCCGTAGATGCGATGATCGGGGTCCCTCGGGAACACGGTGTTGGCGCGGGCATAGGCGTTTCCGATGGCCACTGCATCGGTCAGGATCGCCTTCATGCGGGCGTCCGGCGCGAACGGTTGGCCCTTGACGATGCCGATGCTCGCCAAAAGTCCGGTGGTTTCCGGGTCCAGCCAGCCGACCGGCTCTTCCTGGACCAGGGCGTTCAGGTCTTCATAGAAGCTGAAGTCATTCGGCGGGATCGTCTGGTAGTCCGCCAGCCCCGACATGTTCATGAACTCCATCTGGGGCGGATTGTCCATCTCGTCCAGCGGGTAGACCTTCAGGTTGGCCTTGATCCGGTCGGTCGCTTCCTCGACGCCTTGCTCGACGTAGCCGCGCATGAAGTTCCACACGCCGTTGGTCTTGGACCTGACGACGAAATAGCCCTCGGGTACGTCACCCTCATAGCCCGGCGGCAACACCAGGTATTTTCCGCCCTGGCCCTTGTCGGCGCCGGCGGCACCGATGTCGGCGATGTAGCGGAAGTACATGTCGTTGAACACGCCGAGCACGCCAGGCGGCACCTCGACCACGGTCGGCCCGTCCGTTGCCAGATCTAGAAAGCCCCAAGTGTAGAGCGAGGTGTTGTTCCAGGTCAGAACCAGCGGCTTGGAATCGCCCAGCTGCTCGGCGATGACGATCTGGTTGGAGCCGGTGAGATCGATATCCCGCATGCCCTGACGCAGATGATACATCGAGACCGCGGGGATCATGTTGATGAAGGCCTGGACGGCCCGCGCACGATCGACGTAGTCATAGACCGCCGAAACCGTGGCTTGATCGGGAACACCGTCGAAGAAGTTCAGCGTTCCGATCGATGTGTCCACGCTGTCCGGCGTGGTGATCTCTGGCGGGATGTTCGTGGTCATCTTGTAACTCGGTGTATCTGCCGTCCCGGCCGTACAGAGAAACGCCAGAATGCCGGCACTGCACATCAGTCTTTTGCCAAGTTGAATTGCCATCTGTTTCCTCCAAGAATTCTCTCTGGGCTGAGACGCGCGACTCCGCGCATGCCCTGATGATTCTCAGGCTAGGCGCGTGCGAGTGGGTGTTTTGGTCATGTCGCGCCACCGCGCTGCGTGCGCGCACCATGCTTCCCGGAATAGCTCCTTTAGACACCAATTGTGCAATCCCGGGTGATTTCTCTGACCGCGTCCTCGTCAACTTCGGTCAGGACCCTGACCCAAAGCGGGCCTGGGCATGCTACGCAAAGCAGAAAGCCGGCAAATGCATGCGTGCTTTTCTTCATTGCGTCATCTGTATGGATTGAGCCGGAGAGTCGTTTTGGTCAGGTCACGCCAGATCATGCGACACGATCCGGAATAAGCATCTGGCGGCGATATTTGCCGGGGCTGATCCCCGCGATGCGTCGGAAACTACGCCCGAAGTTGGACTGGTTTTCATAGCCAAGCGTCATCGCAACGTCGATCAACTGGATGTCGGGATCCTGCAACATCTCGCTTGCCATTTCGAAACGCGTGGTTTCAATCAACTTTGAATAGCTGGTACCGTACTGGCTGAGCCTGCGTTGCAGGGTTCGCGGGCTTGTCCCGGCGATTTCGGCGAATACGTTGATCTTGGGCGCCGCCGCCCGCAGATAGGGCCGCAGCAGGCGCTTGATCTGACCGATCGTGTCGTGATCCGAGGAGAGGGCGCAGTCGAGCGATGGCGCCGTTCCGCAGACCGGCTTGCTGATTGTCAGCAGCGACGATGGCATAACGATCGAGGTGTGGTTTGCTCTGTCGATGAAACGCGTGTTTGGATTTGCCGCGCGCGCCGCCTCGCAGACCTTGAAATCAGACTTGAACCTGATCTCGTCCGGGGTCCAGGTCTTTCCGGCGACAGTGCGTATGACCTCGATCAGTACACTGACCTGGGTCCATTCCGAGATGGGAACCCCGTTACGTCCATCGATCGAAGGGCCGTCACAAAAAACCTCGGCCCTGCCATTGGTCTTGATGAATCCGACATCCACATCAGAATCTTCCAGCTTGATCAATTTGGACAATCCGTGGAGACGGGCATGGATGGTGGGCAATTGAGACAGGGCACTTCTTAGATCGGCGCTCAAGCTCGACGCAGAAAAGCGCTGGGACCAAAGCCAGCCAAGATCGCCGATGCCTTCGCGCCGTTCGTTTCTGGCGAGAAACTCCATGGCCAAGGTGTTGTTGACAAAATCTTCCGGAGCTTCCTCTACCTCCACGGGCAAACGCCCGCGTTCCAGTTCGCGTTCGACCGGCGCACCGATGTCCCGCAAGACCTCGACGAACGGGATCAGGTAGGCCGCCCGGCAAACTGAAACATTGTCCATTTTTCCCCCACGATGACGATGCGCCTAAACCCAAGTATCAATTGTCATCATCTTGACGAAATGCTTTGGCCGTTTTTTGGTCATTTCGCGCCATCTGCTCGCGTGGCGTTCTGGGACCAAAAGAAACTTTTCAATTCGTTAATATGGAAGGAACAGCTAACAGACTTCCAATGGTGCTTCCTTGATCCAGAACAAGGCCAAAACAGATGTCCCGACCATTGAGCGCGTCGTCCGATGCGCGTCTCAGGCCGACTATCCCAGCCTGCGCGAGGTCTCCCGAATGCTGGAGGTGAGCCCCAGATCGCTTCAGCGTCTGCTTATGGGACAGGGGACGACCTTTTCCCGGATCGTCGAGAGGTCAAGGCGTCAATCAGCCTTGCAACTGCTGGTCCGGGAGGATCTGAGCGTTACCGAAGTTGCCGAGAGGCTTGGATACACCGATCCCAGCAACTTCTGCCGCGCCTTTCGGAAATGGACCGGACAATCCCCCATGCAGTGGCGAAATAAGGCTTTGCAATAACACGTCATGCGGCACTCAACGACTTGAAGAACTTTCGCCTGGTTCTGCCCCACTCGCTTCGAGATTGAGACAGTTCCCGGGTTTTGGCGCGAAATGACCAAACGCCGAAGTCGCACGCCGCTAGTCCTCCATAAGCAACCGCGCCTGACGCAAAGAGGTGTAACGGAATTCAAATGTCCAACTGGCGAATGATGGGCCCGCATGCTGTGCCCAATGCCCAAGGGAGGCAACATGGTTCTTCTGAGAGTCCTCATCGTGACATGCGTCGCGTCGTTCCTCGCATGTCAGGTCGCCGCACAGGTGACCAGCCAGGAATCCAGCACCGGCGTACTCGATCGGATACTTGAGCAGACCGACGACGATATCATCCCGATTCAGACGGAAAATGGACAAACGGCACATCACCGAATGAACGAAAAAAAACAATTGCCAGGATCACAGCGGTCGTTCGTGGCCGTTCGAAACAACAACCGCATTGGGGCTCGACTCGGTCATTCGAGTGTTTTGTTCAGATGACAGCTAAGCGCCTTCGAGCAGCCGTTAG
>JASFFN010000087.1:0-6745 GCA_050124275.1 Roseobacter sp.
CCACATCGGTGCCGCTGAGAATAATTCCCGCCATGCGCCCGAAAGGCGGCATGCCCGCAGCCTCGCGCTCCTTCGCCTCGGCGGCCCAGAACTGCTCTTCGTCACCTTTCAAGATCGCGCGAATGACCGGATGCTCGGGCTGATAGGTTTGCAGAAGAGCAGTCCCGGGCGCCTCGGCCCGTCCCGCCCGGCCCGCGACCTGCCGCATGAGCTGAAAGGTCCGTTCCGCCGCGCGCAGATCAGATCCCTGCAACCCAAGATCCGCGTCGATCACGCCGACAAGCGTGAGTTTGGGAAAGTTGTGACCCTTGGCGACAAGCTGGGTGCCGATGATGATATCCGCCCCGCCGCCCGCTATTGCTTCGATTTCAGCTTTCAGGGCGCGGGCGGACCCGTACATATCGGAACTCAGCGTCGCGATCCGCGCCGCCGGAAACAGGGCCTCGGCCTCTTCTGCCAGCCTTTCGACCCCCGGTCCGACCGCGGCCAGTCTGTTTTCCGCCTGACAGGCCGGGCAGACCTCCGGCATCGGCTTGCTCTCACCGCACTGGTGGCACATGAGACGCTTCTGAAAGCGGTGCTCGACCAGACGCGCGTCGCAGTGATCGCAACCGATCTGATGTCCGCAGGCGCGGCACAGCGTCACCGGAGCATAGCCCCGGCGGTTGATGAACAGCATGGACTGCTCGTTCCGCTCCAGTCGCCTGTCGACTTCCTGTTGCAGAACCGACGAGACCCAACGATTGGCCGGCAAGCTTTCAAGGCGCATGTCGATCGCCTCCATGCGCGGCATCACCGCGGGCCCGAAGCGCGAGGTCAGTTCAAGCTTTTTGTATTTGCCCGCCTCGGCATTGACCCAACTTTCCAGCGAGGGCGTTGCCGAGGCCAGCACGACCTGCGCCCCGCAGATCGAAGCCCGCAGAACCGCCATGTCGCGCGCGTTGTAAAGCACCCCCTCTTCCTGCTTGTAGGATGTGTCATGTTCTTCATCGACAACGATCAGCCCGAGGTCTTGAAAGGGCAGGAACAGCGCCGAGCGTGCGCCGATCACAAGCTGTGCCGCACCCTGCCCGACCATCCGCCAGATTCGCCGGCGCTCTGTCATGGTCGCACCCGAATGCCACTCGGCCGGTTTGGCGCCAAAGCGCTCTTCGACGCGGTTCAGGAACTCGGCGGTCAAAGCAATCTCGGGCAACAGCACCAGCGCTTGACGCCCCGCACTCAATACCGCGCCAACAGCTTCAAGGTAGACTTCTGTCTTGCCCGATCCTGTGACACCCCGCAGCAGGGTCGTGCCGTAGTTTCCCGCGCGCGTGTCCTCCATCAAACGCTCGGCAGCTTTCGCCTGTTCGGGCGTCAACGCCTTTCCCGGACGCGACGGGTCCAGCCGGGGAAAGGGCAGATCGCGCGGACTGTCCTCCTCTATCACCACGCCTTGCGCCACGAGCCCTTTGACGACGGATGGTCCGACCCCTGCCAGTTCGGAAAGTTCCTTCAAGGTGAAAGCCAGATCACCGTAGTCTGCCAGAGCTGCCAGCACCTTCCTGCGCGCGGCCGTCAGTTTATCCGGCTCGCCGGCACCGCGGCGGTATATCTTGCGCATCGAGGGCGGATCGCCCAGACCCGGCGCGCGCGTCGCCAGACGCAACATGGCAGGCAGCGGCGTCAGCGTGTAATCTGCAGTCCGCTCGAGAAAAACCCGTAGCTCTTCGCGCATGGGGGCCACGTCCAGAACGCGCGACGCCTCGCGTATCCTGGACAAATCGTAATCCCCCGCACCCGGCCCCCAGACCACCCCCAGCACCCTGCGCGGGCCCAACGGCACCTCTACGAATGCGCCCAGAAAGCACCCCCCTTCCGGCGCACGATAGTCCAGCGTACGGCCCAGGGGTTGGGTCGTCAGCACGGCGATCAGATCACCCGGGTGGTAGAATTGCGGCAGGCTCAAGGTCCGTGCTCCGGCCAGAAAGTGATTTCAGGGTTTAAGCAATGCAGATCATGCGGTAAACGCAAGCACAAGGAACATCATCGCAGTGCGAAGGGAACCAGCAAGATGAA
This sequence comes from Roseobacter sp., assembly GCA_050124275.1. Classification (GTDB taxonomy): domain Bacteria; phylum Pseudomonadota; class Alphaproteobacteria; order Rhodobacterales; family Rhodobacteraceae; genus Roseobacter. The sequence goes on from JASFFN010000087.1 coordinate 2,059, forward strand.
ATTCTTTGTCGATACCGCTGATACTCAGGCCATATCCGAACTCAATGAGCTTGGGATGGTTGATGGCGTCACAACGAACCCGTCGCTCATCCTGAAGTCGGGGCGCGACATCATGGAAGTCACCAAGGAGATCTGCGGTATCGTTTCGGGCCCCGTCAGCGCGGAGGTCGTCGCCCTCGAAGCCGATGCCATGATCGCCGAAGGCCGCAAGCTGGCGGAGATCGCCGAGAACATCACGATCAAACTTCCGCTGACGTGGGATGGCCTGAAAGCCTGCAAAATCCTTTCCGGGGAAGGCAACATGGTGAATGTGACCCTTTGCTTTTCCGTCAATCAGGCGCTGCTCGCCGCAAAAGCCGGCGCAACCTTCATAAGCCCCTTCATCGGCCGGCTGGACGACATGAGCCTCGACGGTGTCGACCTGATCGAAGACATCCGCACCCTCTACGACAATTACGACTTTGAGACCGAAATTCTCGCGGCTTCCATCCGCTCCATAAATCACGTCCAACAGGTCGCCCTGATCGGAGCGGACGTCATGACGGCGCCGCCTGATGTCATCAGGAAACTCGCCAGCCACCCGCTGACCGACAAAGGTCTCGAACAATTCATGGCTGACTGGGCGAAGACAGGCCAGAAAATCATTTAGGAAACCGGTCGGGCGCGCGATCGCATTCCGTTTCCGGCGCCGGGGTTTCACAAATGAAACACCTGCAATGTTTTTGAAACTTGCGGGCAGATTTCGGGTGGACGGCATGGTAGCGTGCCAAAAATGAATTCAGCGAGCAGGTTATGAGCGGCAAACTCAAGATCGAAGATGCGGTGCGCAAGGCCATCATTGCACAACCCGACGTCATACTGGACGACAAGGACGTCATGCGGGCGCTGATTGCCGCGAATGAAAAGGCGATGGGCTCCAACATCGTCGATCTGCGCGGGATCGCGATGGACCGGCTCGAAAGCAGGCTCGACCGGCTCGAAGACACGCATCGTTCCGTCATCGCTGCGGCATACGAAAATCTGTCGGGCACGAACCAGATACATCGCGCGATCGTGCGCTTGCTGGAACCCGCCGACTTCGAAGTGTTTTTGCGTGATCTGACGGGCGAGGTCGCGGAAATTCTGCGCGTCGACGCAATTCGGCTCGTTCTCGAATCCGAAACACCGGCCGAAACCGACGATCTGGTGCGCCTCGGTTCCGTGCTGTCCGTCAGAAAAGTGGGCTTCGTCGAAAATTACCTGACACAGGGCCGCAGTGGCAACACACGTCAGGTGACGCTGCGACAGGTGCAACAGGGCGATGAAAGCGTCTATGGCGAACAGGCCGGATGGATAAGATCAGAGGCGTGCCTGAAGCTGGATTTCGGCCCCGGCCGATTGCCCGGCATGCTTGTTCTGGGTGCCGAGGACCCGCATATGTTCGGCCCTCAGCAGGGCACCGACCTGATGGTCTTCTTTGCCAGTGTCTTCGAACGGAACATGCGTCGCTGGCTGTCATGAGCCTGGTCAGTCCGGCCGCGATCGACGCGCTTCAGGAATGGCTGTCGCATCAGAAGGCGATAAAAGGCGCCGCAGAAAATACCCTGATCGCCTATCAGGGCGATATCATCGACTTTCTGTCGTTTATCACGGCGCATCGGGGCGAACCGCAGGGCCTCGGCGCTTTGTCTGATCTGCGCATTACCGACATGCGTGCATGGATGGCGCACACGCGCAGCGGCGGTGTCTCGGCGCGCTCGCTGGCCCGCAAGCTCTCTGCGGTGAAAGCGTTCTACAAATGGCTGGCCGAGCGGGAAGGATTCGAGCCAACGGCCGTCCTGTCCACACGTGCGCCGAAATTCCAGAAAAAGCTGCCCAGACCACTGGCCGTGGAGGCGGCGCGCAGCCTGATCGACACGATCGAACTGCAATCCGAAAAAAGCTGGGTGGCCGCGCGGGATGTCGCGGTCGTGACGCTGTTATGGGGCTGCGGGTTGCGTATTTCGGAAGCCTTGTCGCTGACGGGCGCGGATGCGCCATTGCCCGATGCGCTTCGCATCAAAGGCAAGGGCGGCAAGGAGCGCCTTGTACCTGTGCTTCCGGCAGCGCGGAACGCAGTCGTCCGCTACCAGAAGTTGTGTCCCTATGTCATCGAAGCAGAAGACGCCCTTTTCCGCGCCGCGCGGGGAGGGCCTCTCGGCCCCGGCGCCATCCAGAAGGTGACGGCGCGGGCCCGCATGCAACTTGGATTGCCCGCGACGGCGACTCCGCATGCATTGCGCCATAGCTTCGCGACACATCTTTTGAATGCAGGTGGGGATCTGCGCAGCATTCAGGAACTTCTCGGTCACGCGTCACTGTCGACGACACAGGCCTACACCGCCGTCGATACGGCCCGGTTGATGGAAGTTTACGAGCAAGCACATCCAAAAGCGTCAGGTGCGGCGTGAACTCTCCCGAAAAGCGAAATTTCCTTTTGCATCCGCGCGGCGCTTGCGCCAAAAGACGCGGATGAATGTCCGCGTCGCGGCTCTTGCCGTTCACCTTTTCACTGCAACGGGTGCCGTTTTCGCCATGCTCGCGATGCTGGCAGCGGTCGATGGCAAGTGGGACCTCATGTTTCTCTGGCTCGTCGTCGCCTTTTGCGTCGACGGCATCGACGGCCCGCTTGCGCGCAGATACCACGTCAAATCCAACGCAGCGGAATTCGACGGAGAACTCCTTGATCTCATCATCGATTATCTGACCTACGTCTTCATCCCGGCATTCGCGCTTTTCAAATCCGGTCTGATGGACGGCTGGACCGGCTGGGTTGCAATCATTTTGATCACCTTCGCCTCCGCCATGTACTTTGCGGATACTCGAATGAAAACAAAGGATAATTCCTTTTCCGGTTTCCCCGGATGCTGGAACATGGTCGTGCTGGTCATCTTTGCGCTTGAGCCAAATTTCTGGGTCAGCCTGACGGTCGTGTCGTTGCTCGCCATCGCAATGTTCATACCGTTCAAATTCGTGCATCCGATGCGCACCGAGCGATGGCGCGCCATCACGCTACCGATGGCAATCGCCTGGACATTTTTTGCGGGCTGGGCGGCGTGGGTCGACTTTCATCCGCAAAGCTGGGCCCACTGGGGGCTCATTGTGACGTCCCTGTATCTGACATTTGCAGGCATTGCGCAGCAACTCCTGCCGATCAAGGAATCTGAGAACGACTAGATCAGAAACCCGCCCGCCTTTTCATGCCTGAGCAGCGCGACTTTTGTCTCAATGCCGCCCACCCCCGAAAAACCGGTGAGTCCTTTGGCCCCCAGAACGCGATGACAGGGGATGATGATCGGGATGGGGTTCGCCCCACAGGCCTGTCCCACCGCTTGCGCAGGCGCGTACAGACGCTTGGCAATATCGCCATAGGTGCGCGTTTCACCAAAGGGGATCGCAAGGATCGCGTCGCAGACAGCGCGTTGAAACTCCGTTCCCCGCACCCTCAGCGGTAAATCGAAATCCTGCAGGGTGCCTGCGTCATAGGCGCAAAGCTGCCGCGCCGCTTCGGTCAAGAGCGGCGTATCGCTATCCTGCTTACTCCCGCCCCACGACACGGAGACGATGGCATCCTCCGCCGCACCGACCGTGAGCGTGCCAAAGCGGGTCTGAACCGTTTTCCTTTGCATGGCACCATCCAGCAGATGCCATGCACTTTCGCAATCCGGTTCTTGCGGATCAGCTTACGGCAGCATCACATCGGGCGCAGACCTCCGGGTGCGCATGCGTTCCCACGTCCGGCAGAACCTTCCAGCACCGCGCACATTTTTCGCCCGTGGCTTTCTCAAAGACCACCGCGACGCCATCTACCTCAGGCAGGGTAAAGGCATCGGCTGGTGCCGCCTTCCCCGATACCGAAATCTGTGACGTTATGCAGATGTCCTCGAAATGCACGCTCTGAAGCGCTGCAAGCTGGTCGGCATCATCCACGAATACGGCAGGTGCTGCTTCCAACGACGCACCGATGACCTTGTTGGTACGCTCCACCTCCAGCGCGGCGGTCACGACGCGTCGGGCGGACCGCACCTTGGCCCATTTCGCGGCCAGTTCCGGATCCAGCCAAGTTTTGGGCGTTTCGGGAAAATCCTGCAGGTGCACCGAACTGTCCTCGCCACCAAAACGCTCCAGCCAGACCTCTTCCATGGTGAACGCGAGGATCGGCGCGAGCCAGAGCGTGAGGCGATGGAACAGGATATCGAGTACCGTGCGCGCCGCGCGGCGGCGCGTGGTATCCCCGTCGCAATAAAGCGCGTCCTTGCGGATATCGAAGTAGAACGCCGAAAGGTCGCTGGTCGCAAAGGTAAAGATGGCCTGATATACGCCCTGAAAATCGAACTTCGCGTAGCCGTCGCGGACGACCGTGTCGAGTTCGGCCAGACGGTGCAGCACCCAGCGCTCCAGTTCCGGCATCTCATCCGGCGCGAGGCGATCGCTTTCCGTGAAATCAGACAGGGATCCGAGCATGTAGCGCAGCGTGTTGCGCAGACGGCGGTAGCCATCCGCCACGCCTTTCAGGATTTCCGGCCCGATGCGCTGATCCAGCGTGTAGTCCGTCTGCGCCACCCAGAGCCGCAGGATATCCGCGCCGTATTGCTGCACGACCTTCTCGGGCGCGATGATGTTGCCGAGCGACTTGGACATCTTCATGCCCTTCTCGTCGAGCGTGAAG
>JASFFN010000088.1:0-6718 GCA_050124275.1 Roseobacter sp.
AGAGGGCAGCGGTGGGTCAGCTCTGCGAGCATGGCGAGGGGGGGATTAGCCATCCGTCACCTCCACCAGCTTCTTGTTTGCAAGGCCTTCCAGAAATTCCGTGACATCCGCGAGAACCGCATCCTTGGGTGCGCCGTATCGGGTCGCCAGGATCTCTGAAATCGTGTCGAGGCTGGCGCGTCCATCCACAGTGTCCAGAATGGCGCACCCGATCTCGTCGAGCATGATGACGCGCTCCGGTCCCAAAAGGACAGGCACGTCTCTGACGGTGTCGAAATGCCGGCGAACGCCACGCGGCAGAACGGGAACGCTGTCGGCCATCATGACAAAAGGCCTTCTCCGGGCTGCCACGCTCCGGGTGGAATGCGACCGGGTTCGACATAGGCGTAGTACAGGGCATCGAGTTGCGCCCAGAGCACTTCGGTCTTGAAGATCAATGCCGCCGCCGCCGCATCCTGATCCGCCTGCGTGACCGCGTGATCGAGCACCCAGCCCAGCCCGAAGGCCACATCGCGCGGGGCTTCGGACAAGCGGTGCTGAAAATACGACAAGGTCTCCTTGTTGGCGAAATCATAATGCTCCAGCAGACCGGCAATCCGGTCCTTGTGGATCTTGGGTGCAAAGAGCTCGGTCAGCGACGACGCCACCGCCGGCAACATCGGCTCATCCCGCACAAAGCGGACATAGGCATCCACCGCAAAACGCGTGGCGGGAAGTATCCCTTTCTCGGAAGCGACGTAGTCGGGATCGAGCCCGACGCCTTCCGCCAGTTTGAGCCACCTGTATATGCCCCCCGTGCCCTCGGTGGTTCCGTCATGATCCTCGATCCGGCGCCGCCAGCTTCGGCGCAGCGCCGGGTCGTTGACACGCGACAGGAATGCCGCGTCTTTCATCGGGATACGCGACTGATAATAGTACCGGTTTATCACCCACGCGCGCACCTGATCCGGCGTGCAGCCCCCGGAATGCAGGAGATGGTGGAAAGGGTGCTTGTCATGATAGCGCTCGTCCCCGATCTGACGCAGGCGCGCCTCGAAAGCGTCACGGCTTGGCGTTATCTGGTTCACAATGAAATCTCCATTCCGTCGAAAGCGATCTCCCATCCGGCTTCTTCCACCAGCGCCCGTTCGGCGCTCTGCGGTTGCAGAATGGGATTTGTGTTGTTGATATGGACGAAAACCTTCCGGGCAGGCAGTTGGGCGAACCGGCGCAGGCTGCCATCCGCGCTGTTGAGCGGAATATGGCCCATCCGCGCGCCTGTTTTCTCGCCGGTACCGGTGCGCTGCATATCGTCGTTTTCCCAGACCGTTCCGTCAAAAAGCAGCAGATCAACGGCGCTCAACCGTTCCAGAAGCCAGTCGGGCAGAACCGCACACCCCGGCACGTAGGCGGCACGTTTCCCGTTTGCCTCCAGCAAGAGCCCGACAGTCTGTTCGCCGACCGCTTCGAGATCGAGCTCGTTCTCATCCTCCAGAAACAAAGCGACTTTGCCCGGTACGGCAAAAGCCGTCGCCGTCACACCGGGCACGGGTTCGAAAGGGTCTTCCAGATGCACCGCGTGCCGGTCGACAAGGTCCTTGTCGAGAACGTTGAAAACAGAGTTGCCGGACAGGATTTCCATCCCGCTCGACGTGGCAAACAATGTGAAAGCGGTCTTCTCCCGCAATGTCAGCAGACCAGCGATGTGATCGATGTCACCATTCGTCAGCACGACTGCCCCGATCGGCGTATCCCGCAGACCACGAGGGTGGAGCGCCGGAGTCCGCATCAATTGCGCGCCGATATCAGGCGACGCGTTCAGCACCGCCCAACACTCCCCGTCCGCCGAGACCGCGACCGATGACTGCGTCATGACGGGCAGTGTCCCCGCCCGCGCGTCCCGGCAATTCCGGCACCCGCAATTCCATTGCGGCAATCCACCGCCCGCGGCGGCTCCCAGTACATGGATTTTCATCTCAGCAAGCCCACCGACTCATCAGGTGCAACCTTATTGACGACGACGCCATGAGGTCCGCGCGACATCGGCTCTTTGCAGTGCATCGCCTTCCTCCCCTGGCTGCATGGGTTCAAACTTAACATGATCTGTGCAGGATTGAATATGCAACTTTCCAAGTTGTCGATCTTGCATGCTGGACTTTAGTACCATTGGCGGCTGCAAGGGGGCTGATTAGTGTCGTTAGCATGACTGGCGGAAGAACGTTTTTTCTGCGGCTGAAAATGCTGCTGGCTCTGGTGTGCGCAGCACTGAGCGCGGCAATAGCCGTGTCTGCGGAACCCCTGCCCCGCGACGTCATCGCCGAACGCATCGTTCCGCCCATGACGCTGGGCGAAAAGGTCAACGACAAGGGCGTGTGGCAGCTGCTGAATTCCGGCGGTGCGGAAGCCGGCTATGTATTCGAAACCGAACCCATGGCGCCGCTGCCGGGCTTTTCCGGTGCGTCTATCAACATGCTCGTCGTGCTGGACCTCGATGGCAGGTTTCTCGATGTCCAGTTGATCTCGCACAATGAACCGATTTTCGTATCCGGTCTGGGAGAGGCGCCGTTTCACAACTTCTTCACCCAGTACCGGGGCCATTCGATTTCCGAAACGCTTGTCGTCGGCACGCCTTACGGCGAGGGCACCGAAGGCTCGGCGCTTGCGTATCTTGACGGCGTGACCAAGGCGACGGCCAGCGTCCGCATCGCGCATGAAAGCGTGCTTGCGGCGACCCTTCAGGTTGCCCGTGAGAAAATGGGCGGGATAGCCATGGGACCACCGGCAGCGCCGGATCCGGAGCATCGCGAAGACCTGACGTGGGATGATCTCGTGGCGGAAGGCATCGCAACCCGGAAAATCGTCTCGAACGCCGAAATCGACGCCGCTTTTGCAGGCACGTTGTGGGAAGACGACGATCCGGAGGCGCGCGAAGCGCCCGATGCACCCTTCCTCGACATGTGGATCGTCGACCTCGGCCCGCCGTCGGTTGCCGCCGCTGTTCTTTCCGAAGATGGCTTGAAGGAACTTGCTCAATTCACCTCCATTTCGACCACCGACGAACCCATTCTGGTCGTCGAAACAGCGCGCCACGGCTTGGTAACCGAAGACTTCGTCCGTAACACATCCCCCGACCTCATCAGTGCGGAACAAGGCGGTTTTCCAATCGCTTTCAGAGACTCCGACATCTTCATAGAAATGCGAGACGACCTGCCCGAAGAGATCAGAGACGGCAAAGCGCTGATCCTACGGACCGACCGTCGCCTCGGTTTCGACCCTGCCGCGGAATGGACGCTCAGGGTCAAGGTGCTGCGCGAACACGGCGTCTTCCAGCCCGAGATCGGATCGGTCGACATAGACATCGTTCACAATACGCCGGAGCGCTTCTTCATCCGTCAGGAAGTAGCAAGACCGGCACCGCCCTGGCTTGACGCGCTTCGCAACCGGGCGACCGATCTGATCGTGCTTGGTGCTTTTCTGACTCTGCTCACGCTCATATTGCTTGTCGGGCAGAACCGGCTGGCATCCCTCAAGCTCTTTACACCGGTCAGGCTGGGCGTGCTTGCGTTTGTCATCGTTTTCATCGGATGGTGGGGTCAGGGCCAGCTGTCGATCGCGACGCCGCTTGCCGTGCTCAGAACCACTGTCGAAGGCGGCAGCTTTGCCTTCCTGCTCTACGATCCGTTTTCACTTGCCCTCTGGGGCGCAACCATTGTCGGGTTCGTTCTATGGGGACGCGGCTATTTCTGCGGCTGGCTGTGCCCCTTTGGCGCCATGCAGGAGTTCTTCCACCACCTTGGCCGTGCGCTCAAATTGCCGGAGATCCGACCCACCGCCCGATGGGATGCACGGCTCAAGGGGTTTAAATACATCGTACTGGCGGGTCTGGTGCTTATCGTCCTGACGGCACCGGAGCGGCTCGACAAGGCTATTGAAATCGAGCCCTTCAAAACCGCGGTGACCACGTTCTTCCTGCGCGAGTTCCACTTTGTCGCCTACGCGGTCGGGCTCCTGCTGGTGTCGATGGTCTTTTTCAAGGGCTTTTGCCGCTACGTTTGCCCCCTCGGCGCGGTCATGGCCATCGGCGGCCTGTTCCGCGGCCGCAACTGGATCGCACGGCGTCCGGAATGTGGATCACCCTGTCAACTCTGCAAGGTACGCTGCAACTACAACGCCATTCGGAACGACGGCGCCATCCAGTACTCGGAATGCTTCCAATGCCTCGACTGTGTCACGATCCATAACGACGAAAAGCAATGCGTGCCCGTCTTGCTGGCCGCAAAGCGCGGTGTCACGCTGAAAAGGATGGCTGCCGAATGAACGTGGGACGCCGCAGGTTTCTGGCCATTTCCGCAGCGCTCGCCTGCTTTCCTGCAGCTGCTTCTGCATCTGTCTGGAAGGGGCGAGGCTTTGGGGCGGAGATCCAGATATCCCTTCATGGTCCGTCATCAATCACGGGTCCGGCTCTGACCGAGGCACGCCACGCTCTGCAGCACATTGAAAGCCTTTTCAGCCTGTATGATCCCGCATCCGCACTGTCGAAACTCAACAAGGCAGGTTTTCTGACCCGACCGGATCCCGACTTCCTCGCGCTGATGCACGCCTCGGATCTGGCGTGGCGTACGTCCGAAGGGCTTTTCGATCCGACCGTACAGGGGCTGTGGAGGGCGCTTGCAACAGGCTCGGAAACCCTATCTGACAGGGACTGGAGCGCGGTGCGCTTTGCGCCGGAAAGGATCACGCTGTTGCCCGGCCAGATGTTGACCTTCAATGGCATTGCACAAGGCTATGCGACGGATCGCGTGACGGAAATCCTGTCCGGTCACGGGTTGAAACAAGCACTGGTCAACATCGGTGAGTTCAGATCTCTCGGCGGCCCGTGGCGCCTGGGCATTTCTGATCCCGAGTACGGTCTGTTGGGTACCCGAGGTCTGACGGGACGGGCTATCGCCACGTCGAGCGCCGCCGCCCATACCGTCGCGGGCCAGAGCCATATCATGCACCGATCCCACCTGCCAAAATGGTCGACGGTATCGGTCGAGGCGGATACGGCGACGATCGCCGACAGCCTGTCGACTGCCATGATGCTTGCGTCGAGGGACAGGATTGAGACGATCAGATCGCGACACGCGGATGTGCACCGCATCGTCCTGATTGATGCGGCTGGCGATCTCACGACAGTTTAATTGCGCGCCCAAGAGCCATGTCCGCATGAACGGCTCACCGGCCGGCACATGAAGGTTCAGGCGGGGTTCCTGCAGCCGACCAATTCAACAGCGCTCGCGTCCGACCTATCGCTCCGGCATCTGATAGGTCACGCCATAGTCTGCGAATATTTTCGGAATGCGCCCGTCCTCGATAGCGTAGCGCACCGCATCATCAACCGCATATGACAGTGGCCGATAGCGGAAATTCACCGCGACGCCAATGGTCCAGCGGCTGACGGCAAAACCGGCAAGCGGTGGCTGATGCACCCCGATGCCGGGCCCCGCGCCGAACTCGAGCTGTGCCAGTGGACCCATCGCCGCTTTGACCTCGCCCGATTGCAAAGCCGCCATGGCCGCGCCCATGTCGGGAAAACGCTTCACCTTGGCGGCCAGCTGTCCTCCCGCGAAGGACGACAGATAAAAGTCCGATATCGAGTCGTTTTCGACAGCGACCGGGTCGAACCTGAAATAGGCGGGCACCGGTTTTTCATCCGGATAGCTGGCTTCGTCATAAGCAATCGCAATGGATTCGGACGCATATTGGCCGGTGAACACCACCTGCTCCACCCTGCACTTGAAGGCGCTGTCATAGGGAATGCGCATCATCACATTGGCGATCTTCCCGCCGATCAGCGCGCCTTTCCAGATGTTGTTGCGGAGATCCGCGTCAAGATTTTCACCCGCCGCGACAAAGTTGAAACGCGCCTCGACACCGAGATCTTCCGCGATGATCCGGGCGACTTCGATATCGATGCCACGCGGCTTGCCCGCCTCTTCCCAGCTGTAGGGCGGATAGTCTTCGTAGACGGCGAAAAGCATGTGACCCTGTTCGAGGATCACATCCATATCCTGCCCGACAATGTCCCTCCCGACGTTCTGGGGGCGCTGCTGGGGCGTGTAATCCGCGCAGGGATCCGCCGCCAGCAGCGCAGGGAGGAAACTCAAGATCAGCGCAAGAAGGGCCTGCCCGACCGGACTTTTGCTCATTCGCTAGTGTGCCGCCGACAGGCCGATGGTGAGTGTTTCAGCCGCTGTCTTATAGGCTTCCGGTGTACCGTCGATCAGGTTGGCGGCCCGGAAGGCCACCGAATCCGCGACCGGTGCGCCCGACAGCGTTTCGATCGATCCCGCGATCTCGCTCAGTTGCGCCTTGAGCGCATCCGGGTCGGCACCGCTTGCATCCGTTATGTATCCTTCAAGCTCATCGCGGATGGCCTTGAGCGTGTCCGTGTACTCTTCCATCATGTCGCCGTCTGGCCGGGTTTCAATATATGTACGGATCGCCCATGCCGCATCCTGACCGAGCAGCTCACCGAATGCCGGCATCTTGGTGATCCCGTTCTGCGTATAGCCGTCACGGAAACGCTCGACATACCACTCGTCACCATATTCTTCGGCTTCGAGAAAGCGGAGGTCGGGGGCGAGACCGCCCGACACAACCTCAAGGCCGTGGCACCGGGCGCAGTTCTGGTTGTAGCCGGAAGCGCCGATCGTAATCGCCGCCTGCCAGACCTCGACGCCGGCGGTTTCCGCGC
>JASFFN010000089.1:0-6717 GCA_050124275.1 Roseobacter sp.
AGCGGCTTTTGCCTGATCTGCGACGGCACGGGCTGTCGCCGCGCCTTCGACGGTGACGGAAGCGTCAAAAGCCTCGCCCGCCCCGATCGAGAGCCCGAAACGATAGTTGCGTGACAGGCTGGAGGTACAGGTCAGCACCAGATCGCCAAAGCCGGAAAGGCCTGACAGCGTCTCGGGTCGTGCCCCTTTTGCCACGGCAAATCGCAGCATCTCCGCGTTGCCGCGGGTCATCAGAGCGGCACGCGCGCTTTCGCCCAGACGCGCCCCGATGGCGGCACCGCAGGCGATCGCGATCACGTTCTTGAGCGCGCCACCGAGCGCCGCCCCGATGACATCGGTTGTGCGGTAGAGCCGCAGTGTCGCGGTCGACAGGCAGGTTTGAAGTTCGATGCCACGCTCTGCCTCCGCACAGGCCATGGTCAGCGCGGTGGGCAATCCTTTCGCGATGTCCTGAGCAAAGCTTGGCCCGGTCAGCATCGCACGTGGGTTTTCGGGGCAAAGTTCCGCCATGACATCCAAAGGCCCCAGCCCGGTGCCAAGCTCGATCCCCTTGCAGCAGGCGACGAGCGTTTTTCCCTGCAAAGCGCTGCGATGGTCTTCCAGAAAACCGCGCAATTGTTGCATCGGGACCGTCACGAGACACGTTTCGGCAGACCTGAAATCATCCAGGTCAGAAGTGACCGATACATCGTCGGGCAAGGGAATACCGGGCAGGCGCGCACGATTTTCGCGATGCCTGCGCATATCGGCGGCATGCGTTCTGTCGCGCGCCCAAAGCGGCACCGGCGCCGACCGGGACAGGGAAATCGCCATTGCCGTGCCAAAAGCGCCAGCCCCCAAAACGGCAATTTTCATGCCTTGGCCCCTTTTTTCCCGCCGCCCAGCAGCGCGGGGCTCTTGCGGTCCAGAGGCCACCTTGGCCGCGCTTCCAGGCTCAGATCATCGGGCGCGCCATGTGCCATGCGCTCCAGCGCGGCGTATCCGATCATGGCGGCATTGTCGGTGCAAAGGGAAAGCGGCGGCGCGACGAAGTGTGCATCAAATTCGGCGGCAACGGCCTCCAACGCTTTTCGAATGGACATATTCGCCGCGACGCCTCCGGCCACGCAGAGTGTCTTTTGCCGCGGGCCAAATCCCAGATAGCCGGCCATCGCCCGGCGTGTTTTTTCGGCGAGCACGTCGACCACGGCTGCCTGAAATCCTGCGCAGAGGTCCGATTGATCGCGCGCGTAAAGTCCGGTCTGTTCCGCGACGAGAGCGTCCCGCGCGCGCAATACGGCCGTTTTCAGACCGGAAAAAGACAGATCGCAGCCCGCGCGATCAAGCAGGGGACGTGGCAGTGCGAAGCGTGTGGGATCTCCGCCCTGCGCTGCCGCCTCGACGGACGGCCCGCCCGGTTGCGGCAAGGCAAGCAGGCGCGCCACCTTGTCGAAAGCTTCGCCAGGCGCGTCGTCGATCGTGCCGCCCAACCTGGTGAATGAATCGTGCCCCTTCACGATCAGGAACTGACAATGCCCGCCGGACACCAGAAGCATCAGGTAAGGGTAGCGGACATTGTCCGTGAGCCGGGGCGTCAGCGCATGCCCGGCCAGATGGTTTATGCCGTAGAGCGGCTTGCCCGTCGCCAGCGCCAGACCCTTGGCGCACATGACGCCTGAAACCACGCCGCCGATCAGGCCCGGCCCGGCAGTCACGGCGATCGCGTCGATCCCCGTCATCGGTGTGTCGGAAAGCTCCAGCGCCTCCTCAATGCAGAGGTCGAGAATTTCCGCATGGGCGCGCGCGGCGATCTCCGGCACGACGCCGCCGAAAGTGGCATGCAACCGATCCTGTCCACGGACAACGGAAGAAAGGATTTCGGCGCGCCCGGTCGGCAGTTGTCGCACGACAGCGGCGGCCGTATCGTCACAACTGCTTTCCAATGCCAGAACTGTTTGCCCGTGGCCCATGTGTGCCCCCGTTGCATGGATATGACTTGGCAGGTAACACCGAAGGCAGGCGCGAACAATGCCGGGGGTCGAAAGGCCGATGCAAAAAATCCCACTGATCCTGACCCGGCCTGCCGACGCGAATGCGGCTTTCAAAAAGGCATTCCCGGCGTCGCTTGCCGAAAAACTGGATTTCGTGGACTGCCCCTTGATCAGGATCGTGCCCTTGGGCGGGCAAGTGGAATTGCCCGCTTCGATCGCCGCAATTTTCACGTCGTCGAATGCTGTCGGGTATGCTCCGCCCGGTCTTGGGCGCCGCGCTTTCTGTGTCGGGCGGAAAACAACCCAAGTGGCGCAATCGGCCGGTTGGGACGCAGTGTTTGCCGGTCTGAACGCCGAAGAACTTTTGTCCCGTCTTCACGATCTGCGCCCGGATCTCCCGCTGGTGCATCTGAGTGGCGTTCATGTGCGCGGCGAGATCGTGGAAAAGCTGTCGTCTGACGGCATGAATGCGCGCCGTTTATCTCTGTATGATCAAGAGCTTCTGCCGATGAGCGATGCGGGACAGCGGATCATGGAGCAGCAATGCCCGGCAATTGTACCGCTGTTCTCGCCCCGTGCCGCGGCGCACTTCGCCGCAGTTTCACCAGTAAATCCGCAGCTGAGAGCGGTTGCAATCAGTTCTGCCGTATTTGATTCACTTGGAAAAATAGCCCATGCCGAGATACTTGTCGCCGGTCAGCCTACTGCGCAGACCGTTGTTGAATGCGTGGAAAAACTCGTCAGAAACATCAGCTTGGGTTGAGGGGTGTGATCCGCAGGAGTAAGGTTCCGTAACAGCGCGCTTCTGTGAAGATTCGAAAAGGTGGGACTTTTGGCCAAATCAGACAAGAAAAACAAGAATTCGGACGAGCCCGCTTCAAACCAGGAAGCAACCGGGGAGGTCGCGGAAACCGCAGCTGCAACCGATGCAGAAATGGTCGAAGCGGATGCGAAACCGGCCGAAGACGCGCCGTCTGAAAAACCGACGGATGAAGACACCATGGCGGACGCCGTGTCAAAGCCCGATGACGCAGAACCTGCGTTTGGAACAGACGCACCGAACGAGGTGACCGAGGCATCTTCTGATAAACCCGCTGAGGATGGCGAGCCTGGTGTCGATACCGCGCAGGCCGCCGACCGGAACGAGGCTGCCACCGAAGCCGAAGGCGAAAGAGCAGAAGCTCTGGAGGGTGACGCGCAGGATGCGCGCGCCGGTGAGCCTGAAGAGGTTCCGGACTCCGAAGACCAGAAAGCTGATGCGCAGCACGCAGTTTCCGCAGATGCCGAAGCGGATCAGAAGTCGGAACCCGAGAAACCGGAAGGCGTCGTCCCGCCGGTTGCACCCGGCCGGCCCGAACCGAAACCAGAGCCGCAAGTGGTGCGCGGCAGTATGTGGCCCGCGTTCTTTGGTGGTGTGATTGCGGCGCTTGTGGGCTTCATCGCCGGGCGTGGTGACATGCTCGACCAGTATCTTCCGGCGTCCATGCAGCGCGCCTCGGTGGACCTTGCCGAGATCGAGGCAACGATCGAGCAAGAGACGGCGGCGCTGGCAGCCCAGTCAGAGGCCCAGATCGCCCGGATAGACGCCCTCGAAGCCATCGACACGGTCTCTGTCCTTGCCACGGTTTCCGCGCTGGAAAGTGATCTGGCGGTTCTGACCGATAGGCTTGCCGCCATCGAAAATCAACCTGCGGTTTCAGTGGACGATAGCGCTGCATCCGAAGCCGTTGCGGCCATGCAAACGGCGCTGGCTGATCTGCAGTCAAAGATCGATACATTGGAACAGAGCGCGGAACCCGCCGGGGCCGTGTCATCGATTGAGGATGCTCTGGCTGCGCAGCAAGCAAAAATAGCCGAGCAGGATGCGAAAATAGCAGACCTCGTGGCAAGGGCGGAAGAAGCCGAAAGCAACGCGGCGGGCGAGGCCCAGCGAATTTTGGCGCGTGCCGCTCTGGCGCGCGTCGAGACCGCGGTTGACAGCGGGGAAGGCTTCGCGACGTCGCTGTCCGATCTTGAAGAGGTGGCGCCGGTCGAGGTGCCCCCTGCCTTGCGCGATGCTGCCGAGGCTGGCGTTCCGACCCTTGCGTCATTGCAAGGCAGCTTTCCCGATGCTGCACGTGCAGGATTGGCGGCGGCGCGGGCCGAGGTGCCGGAGTCCGAAGTTTCCGGCATCACCGGCTTCCTGAAACGTCAGTTGAACGTGCGATCGCTGACGCCGCGCGAAGGGTCCGACCCGGATGCCGTCCTCTCGCGCGCGCAAGCGGCGGTGAACGCCGGCGATCTCGCCACGGCGCTGACGGAAATGGAAGCGCTGCCCGAGGCCGCCAGAACGGCGATGAGCGACTGGCTGGAGGCGGCAACGGCCCGCAAAGCTGCGCAGGATGCGGCACGTGAACTGGCTGACAGCCTGAACAGCAACTAAGGAATACTTTCATGCTCTGGTCTTTAATCAAGATTGTTCTCTTTGTGGTGGCTGTCGCTGCTGCAGCGTGGGGTGCTGGCTATCTTTTGGAGAGTGACGGCGGTGTTCAGGTTACGGTCATGGGCAGCGAGTACACATTTGGGCCGCTCCAATCCGTTTTGGCGATCATCGCGCTTGTCTTTGCGGTCTGGCTTCTCCTGAAGCTGCTGTCCTTGCTGGCGGCGACCTGGCATTTCCTGAATGGCGACGAGACAGCGATTTCGCGTTACTTTGACAGGAACCGCGAACGCAAGGGATTTCAGGCGCTGTCAGAAGGGCTCATGGCGCTGGCGAGCGGTGAAGGCCGCGTGGCGATGACCAAGGCGGCGAAGGCGGAAAAATACCTGAACAAGCCCGAACTGACCAACCTGCTGGTGGCCCAGGCGGCTGAAATGGCCGGGGACCGTCGCAAGGCCGAAGAGACCTACAGAAAACTGGTGACTGCGGACGCGACCCGCTTTGTCGGCGTGCGCGGCATCATGAAGCAGAAACTGGAGGACGGCGACACCGAGACCGCCCTCAAACTGGCGGAAAAGGCCTTCGCGCTGAAACCCAAGCATGAAGAGACGCAGGACGTGTTGCTGCGGCTTCAGGCGGAAAAAGAGGATTGGTCCGGCGCGCGCAAAACACTCAATGCAAAGCTGAAATACGGCAATCTGCCCCGCGACGTGCACAAACGCCGCGACGCTGTTCTCGCCCTGTCCGAGGCGAAAGACATCCTGTCTGCCGACAGCTCAATCGAAGTGCAGGAAAAGGCTATCGAAGCCAACAAACTGTCTCCTGATCTGATCCCGGCGGCTGTCATGGCGGCAAACAGTTACGTGAAACAGGACAGGCCACGATTGGCCGTGCGCCTGCTCAAGAAAGCATGGGAAACGCAACCGCATCCCGATCTGGCTGCAGCTTTCGCCGCGATTGTTCCCGATGAGACGCCAACGGAGCGGATCAAGCGCTTTACAGCGCTGACGCGGCTCAAGCCGGACAATCCGGAGACCAAGATGCTTCTGGCGGAACTGCACATCGCCAACGAAGACTTTCCCGAAGCGCGCCGCGCGCTGGGCGATCTTGCCGAAACCGATCCGACGGCCCGTTCTGTGACCCTGATGGCGGCCATCGAAAAGGGCGAAGGCGCATCTGACGCGGTCGTGCGCGGGTGGCTTGCCAAGGCGCTCACGGTCTCGCGCGGCCCGCAGTGGATTTGCGAAAACTGCCAGCACATTCATGCGGAATGGGCCCCGTTCTGCGAGAACTGCCACAGCTTTGATACACTGGCGTGGAAAACACCGCCATTGTCCGAGGTCGCAATGCCGGGCGGGATGCAGATGCTCCCGCTGATCGTCGGCTCGCTGGAGGACAAAACGGCCGACCCGGTCGCGGAACCGCACGTCGAAGATGCTCAGATCCTGCCCGAAGACGCGCCTTCCGACGACGAGACGGAAAAGGCATCGGAACCAGCGGCCGAAGACGCAACAAAAACGGCCTGATACCTTGAAAACAGGAGGACGCGTTGCCTTATGCGATGGGTCATCGCATCAGGAACATACGTGATGTCACAAACTGTCACCCTGTCGATCGAAAAAATGCACTGCGGGTCCTGCGTCGGACGCGTCGACCGTGCGCTGGCAGCCGTTCCCGGTGTTGAAGACGTATCGGTCAATCTGGCAACCGAAACGGCAGTTGTGACCGGGCATGGCAAGCGGCTCGTCTCGGCTTTGATAAACGCCGCGGAAAACGCAGGATATCCCGCGCATCTCGCCAGCGCGGAAGATTATGACCAGCATGACAAGCGGGACGCCGAAGCCCTTGACCTCAAGCGCAGGACACTGCTTGCGGTCGCGCTTACGCTGCCCGTGTTTCTGCTGGAAATGGGTGGGCATCTGGTGCCTGCCTTCCACGCGTTCGTGCATCAGACCATTGGTCATCAGGCGAGCTGGACGCTTCAGGCGGTTCTGACCACGCTCGTGTTGCTGGGGCCGGGACGCGACTTCTATCTGGAGGGCTTCCCGGCCTTGGTCCGGGGCGCACCCGATATGAACAGCCTTGTCGCGGTCGGCACCTCCGCCGCATATCTTTATTCTCTGGTGGTGTTGCTGGTGCCGCAAATACTGCCCGAGTCCGCCCGCGCGGTCTATTTCGAAGCCGCGGCGGTGATCGTGGTGCTGATCCTCGTGGGGCGCTGGATGGAAGCGCGCGCGAAAGGCAAGACCGGCGCCGCCATCGGCGCGCTCGTCCGACTGCAGCCCAAATCGGCGCAGGTCTTGCGGGACGGCAAGCAGGTAGAAGTGG
>JASFFN010000090.1:0-6714 GCA_050124275.1 Roseobacter sp.
GTTTGGCCGCGCAAACCGATGCAGAGGTCTCGGAAACGCTCGCCCGGATGAAAGCTGCGCAGGCGGCGGCTTTGTTGCCACCGGATGTCGTTGTCCCATCAAACGCCGAGGCGCGTCTGCAAGTGCCGCGCCCGGTTGAATGGCTTGTCCTGTCGGATGAGGATAACCGCGTTCTGACAGAGGGGACGGCTGACGATATCCTGTGCTTGCCGCCATTGCCCGAGGGCATTCATACCCTGCGGCTGAGTGCTCAGAACCACGTTCAGGAGGTCAATGTCATTGCAGCTCCCGATCAGGCTCCGTCGCTCGTCGCGATGGCCGGTCAGCCGAAGATCTGGGGGGGCGTTGCGTCACTTTACGGCCTTGCGTCAACGGCGGGCAAGACACTGGGCGACTATGACGATCTTGCCGAACTCGCCGCCGCGCTCGGCACGGTCGGGGCCGGGTTTCTGGGAGTGAATCCAGTGCATGCGCTTGGCTGCGCGGCCTTTGAAACGATCAGCCCCTACTCCCCCACGCATCGCGGCTTTCTCAACACGGATCATATCGCGCCGCCTTTTCCGCTGGAGCCAGAACAGGCCGGCCGGACGGGGTTGATCGACTATGACGCGCATCGCCGTCTGCACGGCATTGCCATGCGGAAAGCGTATTCCGAATTCCGGAACGCCAACGACACATCGGAAGTTTCAAGGTTCGAGAGGTTCTGCGCGGAGAGAGGCAAGGCGCTCGATGAATTCGCGCTTTTCGAACATCTGAGCGAAAGCCACGGTCCCGATTGGCGGCTGTGGCCGGCAGCGCTGCAAAACGCGCGGCGCGCGCGGCGGGAGGGCGCGCCTGAGGTGCTGGGTTACCATAAATGGCTGCAATGGCTGGCGGACAGCCAGCTTGAAAAGGCGCAGCAGCTGGCACGGGACGCCGGAATGGCCCTGGGTCTCTACCTCGATCTGGCCGTGGGCGCGCGGCTGGGCGGTGCGGAGAGTTGGGGGGACGATTCCTGCGCGGCGCAGGGTGTTTCGCTCGGCGCACCGCCCGATCATCTCAGCCCCGCGGGTCAGAACTGGCAGCTCTCGGCTTTTGCGCCGCGAAAGTTGCAGGCCAGCAGGTACAAGGCGTTTCGTCAGGTGCTGCGTCAGAACATGCGGCACTGCGGATTACTGCGCATCGATCATGCGCTCGGGCTAAGCCGGAGCTTTTGGATTCCCGAGGATGGCAGTCCGGGCGGCTATGTCCGTCAGCCCTTCGCAGCACTTCTGGCCATTGTCGCGCTTGAGGCAAAGCGCGCAGGTACTGTCATCGTCGGGGAAGATCTCGGGTTGGTCCCGAAGGGTTTTCGCGAGGATATGGCGGCTCGGGGCTTGTACGGCTACAGCGTGATGCAATACGAAAAAGACGGTCGAGGGGCCCTCTTGCCGGTGGCAAACCTGCGCGCGCAGTCGCTGGCCTGTTTCGGCACCCATGACACGCCGACTCTGGCGGGGTTCTGGGCTGGCCGCGATATCGGCTGGTGGGAAAGGCTTGGATGGATCACGGCGGAGGAAGCGGCGCGCGCGGTCAATACCCGCGGCACGGAGAAGCGTGCACTGGCGGGCCTGTCTGCGCCAACGCCGTTGCCACAGGTGGCCACAACCGGGTTGCGTGACGCGGTCCACACCAGGCTTGCCGAAAGCCCTGCGGCTATGGTCGCAGTGCAACTGGACGATATACTGTTATCGGAAGAGGCGCAGAATTTGCCGGGAACTGTCGACGAGCACCCGAACTGGCGCAGGCGGTACCAGAAGACGCTCGCAGAAATTGCGGGCGGTCGAGACCTCCGGCAAACTGCCGCGCTCATGGCAAGAGCGGGCCGTGCGATGAAGAAGCAAAAGGACGGAACATGACGACACTGACCATTTCGAAAGGCCCGTTTGACGGGCAAAAACCCGGAACCTCCGGCCTGCGCAAGAAAACACGCGTCTTCATGGAGCCCGGCTATCTGGAGTGCTTTGTCCAGTCGACCTTCGATGCGATTGACGGTCTGGCCGGCCGCACCCTCGTGATCGGGGGTGATGGCCGGTTCTTTAACGCACAGGCCATTCAAACCATTCTTAAAATGGCCGCCGCGAACGGGGCGGCCCGGGCCATTGTCGGGCAGGGCGGACTGCTGTCGACGCCTGCGGTTTCAAATCTGATCCGGAAGAGAAAGGCGGATGGCGGCCTCGTGTTATCGGCCAGCCACAACCCCGGTGGGATCGATGCGGATTTCGGGATCAAGTACAACATTGCGAACGGCGGGCCGGCACCGGAATCCGTAACGGCAAGAATATACGAAAACACTCGAAAAATTACCGCATACGGGATTGCGGATACAGCGGACATCGATCTGGCGGCGATCGGCGAACAGAAGATCGGTACCATGACTGTCGAGATTGTCGACCCGGTGGCCGATTATGCAAAGCTGATGGAACGACTCTTTGATTTTTCGAAGATACGAGCGCTCTTCGGTGGCGGCTTCACGATCCGGTTCGACGCGATGCACGCGGTGACGGGGCCTTATGCGCGTGAGTTGCTCGAGAAGCGGCTTGGGGCGCCAACGGGCTCGGTTGTCAATGCGGACCCCAGCGAAGATTTCGGGGGTGGGCATCCGGACCCGAACCCGGTCTGGGCTAAGGTTCTCATCGACGAAATGATGTCTGCCGACGCGCCCGACTTCGGCGCGGCTTCCGACGGAGACGGGGATCGCAACATGATCGTGGGGCGCGGTCTTTACGTGACTCCTTCGGACAGTCTCGCAGTCCTCGCCGCGAATGCGCATCTCGCCCCCGGTTATGCGGGGGGCCTTGCGGGCGTTGCGCGCTCCATGCCCACCAGCACCGCTTGTGACCGGGTCGCCGAGAAGCTGGGGATCGCCTGTTACGAAACGCCGACCGGCTGGAAGTTCTTTGGCAATCTGCTCGATGCGGGGAAGGTGAGCCTCTGTGGCGAGGAAAGTGCCGGCACCGGGTCGGACCACGTGCGTGAAAAGGACGGCCTCTGGGCGGTTCTGCTCTGGCTCAACATACTGGCGGAGCGCAAGCAATCGGTCGCTGAAATCATGCGCGAACACTGGGCGACCTACGGGCGCAACTATTACTCGCGCCATGATTACGAGGCAGTGCCGGCTGAGGCGGCCAATTCGCTCATGCAAGGGGTGGAGGGGCAACTTTCTGCGCTGCCGGGTACCACTTGGGCGGGACTGACCGTGGCGGAGGCCGACAGTTTTTCCTATCACGATCCTGTCGACGGCTCCGTCAGCCACGGCCAGGGGCTGCGGATCATGTTCGAAGGCGGCGCGCGGGCGGTTCTGCGCCTGTCCGGAACCGGAACCGAAGGGGCCACGCTTCGGGTTTATCTCGAGCAGTACACGGGGCCCGAGGGCGATCACGGACTGACGGCGGACGCGGCGCTGGCAAAGGTATCGCAGGCTGTGCAGGAGATCACACGCATGGAAGAGCACATCGGGCGCCTTGAGCCGGATGTGAAAACGTGACGCCTATCCCGGCTCCCAATGGACACCAGCGGCAGGAATTATTCTCCCTTCGTAATCAATGTTTTGTGAAGTGTAATTGAAGTAGAAGCGATGCGATTTCGTGTCTCTGATCCGCAGACCCTCGGGCAGGTCCTGGATCTTGATCCCGCAGTCGTTTGCCGCTGAAGCGATGATGCGATCCCACAGGGTTTCATCGGGCCAGCCGCCGATGTAGCGTGTCTTGCCCGATCGCATCATGAAGGCCGAGCCATCCTCAAAGGTCATTTCCGCCTCGGCGCTTCCTTCCAGCTTTTCGGCCCAATGCAAAACCGCACCGCCCCCATTGACGGGACGCGCGACACCGGGCGGCAGGCTTTCGACCTGCACGGCGGTGCAGTCAAGTCCCGGCAGGTCAGGCCCCATGGGGGTTGGGATGGTCAGTTCGGCGGTCACGACATTTGTGCGCGGACCGATGATCGCCGCCGTGTGCCCGAGCGCCTCGCGCAGGGCGCCGGGCACCGTGGCAAGACCCGGCACGAGAACCAGTTTATACGCAGTGAGATCGTCAACGCGCGACGGAACGATATCGATCGACAAGCCGCGCTTGCGCAACGCGCGATAGGCGTCGAGCATCAGCCTGAAGTAACTGAAATCGGCGCCTTGCGGTAGCACGCGCCACGCCCAGTCCGACGGGTAGTCTAAGACCAGCGCCACCTCGGCGGGAGCAATCTCTACGTCAGGCAGTTGCGCCAGCTCGCGGGCGACCTCTTGGGCTTCGGCGAGGCCGGGTGCGGGGGCATCATCGGGGCGCCGAAGACCCGCGTGCATCTGTTCCTGCGCAAAAGGGGCCTGACGCCAGCGAAAGTAACTGACCACCTCGGCGCCGTGGGCGAAGGCTTCCCATGTCCACAACCTGACCATGCCGGGCAGCGGCGCGGGATTGTAGGGGGCCCAGTTCACCGGGCCTGGTTGCTGCTCCATAACCCACCAGCGCCCGCCGCGTCCGACGGCGCGGTAAAGGTCGTGGTGAAAGGCCTGCATGTCCGGATCGCCTTGCCGCAGGTAGCGCGCCTTGTGCGCTTCACTGGCCTCCAGCCTGTCGGACAGAAAGCCGATCGGATAGCTGTCCCAACTGGCGATATCAATGGAGGCGCCGACGTCGAAGTGGTCGAAGTCCAGCACCCGGCCCATGTAATTGTGGATCAGCGGTGCTTTGGTATGCGCGCGCAAGGCGGAGACCTGCGCTTCGTGAAAGGCGACCACCTGATCGGCGCTGAAACGCCGGAACGCGAGCTCTTGGCTTGGGTTGGCCTGCGTCACGGTCAGGTTGGGCAGGTCGATATCGTCGAAGCTGGCATACTCCATCGACCAGAAAACGTTGCCCCAGGCCGTATTCAGGGATGCGACCGTACCATACCGTCTTTCCAGCCACAGGCGGAACGCCTTTTCGGCAGCGGGGGAATAGCTCAGGATCGTATCGTGGCACCCGTATTCATTATCGATCTGCCACGCGCAGATGCGCGGGTCGCTTCCGTAGCGGCGACCCAGCGTGTCGGCCATTTCCGTCGCGGCTTCCCGGTAGCCTTCATGGCTGAAGCAGTAATGGCGGCGTGATCCGAATTTACGAGGATTGCCAGCGGTATCCAGCGCGAGCATGTCGGGAAAGCGCTCGAGCATCCAGCGGGGCGGCGTGCAGGAGGGCGTGCCCAGGATGATCTTCAACCCGGCTGTGCTCAGCACGTCGATGGCGCGGTCCAGCCAGTCGAAATCGAAGCTGCCGGGCTGGGGTTCCATCCGGCTCCACGCGAATTCGCCGATCCGGACCCAGGAGATCCCGCTTTCGATCATTATGGCCGCATCATGCTCCCACATGTCCTCGGGCCAGTGTTCGGGATAATAGCAGACGCCGAGCGCACGTTTCATAGCAACACCCTTGGCTCAGTCATCCCTTTTGCGACGCCGTCCACGGCAAAGGTCATGCCTTGTTGTGGGGCCTCCGCAAGAACCGCCTTGGAAAGCCCTTCCGCGGCCGAGGTCACGTACAGCGTGCCAAATCCGTCACCGCCGAATGCCGGGCAGGTCACCTGAAGGGCTGGAAGAGAGACCGAGCGCACGAACTGGCCATCAGTGTTGTAGGCCGAGACCCGCGAGGCGCCCCACTGGGCAACCCAGATCGCGCCCGCCGCATCGACCACGGCCCCGTCCGGGTTCAATCCTTCCGGTTTGAGATCAACGAGGACTGACGGCGGCTCTGCGGGCCAGCCTTCGCTGTCCAATCCGACCTGCATGACTTTGCCGGTCGGGGTATCCGTGAAATAGGCGCGTGACCGGTCTGCAGCAAAACAGATCGCGTTCGGTATCGTGATGTTTTCGAAAAGTTTGCGCAGAGCGCCTTGGTAGTAGCGATAGATCGCGCCCGCCCCTCTTTCGGCGGCATAGCCCATGGTGCCGATCCAGAAGCCGCCAAAGGGGTCTGCACGCCCGTCGTTGGAACGTGTTCGCGGGTTGTCCTCTTCAAGCGGGCAGACGCGCTTACGTTTCCCGTCCCGCAGATCAACCCGCCATAACCCCTTCGCGGACGCCATCAGCAGCGTGTTTTCATCGACCCAACCGGCGGCTGACACTTCCTCCTCGAACGACCAGCTTTCCCGGGCACCTTCCTCGACGGTCAGGAGAGACTTCTGGAGGATATCGAACCAGAACAACTGGGCGCGGACCGGATGCCAAAGCGGCCCTTCGCCCAGCGTGCAAACCCTGTCGTCGAAGACGCATGTCGTCATTGCAGCGCCTCCCGGTAGGCGGAGACAATGCCGCGCGCCCGCGCACCGACATCTTCAGCGCTCATACCCGGTTTGTAGAGCGCCGAGCCGAGGCCAAATCCATCCGCGCTCGCCTTGATCCAGGCGCGGAAGTTCTCCGGCCCCGCACCGCCAACGGCATAAACCCGCGTCCCCTTGGGCAGGATCGCGCGCAATGCAGCAAGCCCGGACGGGCCGGCCATGGACCCGGGGAAGAGCTTCAGTCCGTCGGCCCCGGCTTTCAGCGCGGCAAAAGTTTCGGTTGGCGTGAAAACGCCGGGCCAACTCTGCATCTCCAGCGCCTTAGTGGCCGCAATCACCTCGCCGTCGCAGTTCGGTGACACGATCAGCCGGCCGCCTGCATCGGCCACGGCGTTCACTTCGGCGACCGTCAGCACGGTCCCCGCGCCGATCAAGGCCTCCTTGCCGTAT
>JASFFN010000091.1:0-6628 GCA_050124275.1 Roseobacter sp.
CTGAGCCGTCACTGTCGGGCGTACGGGGCCCGTTGGGCAGGTCCCACCCCGGGCCGTCAGACTGAACGGCAATCAGCGCCGCGCCCAACTCGCTGGCAAGACGACGCAGGGAAACGTTCCGCATCACACCCTGCGCGGTTCCCTTGTAGCCATGGGCAAAGACGATCGCCGGTACTTTCTTGGACGCGTTATAGCTTTCTGGCAACGCGATTCGGTAGGATCTCTGGGCAATCAAGCAATCCGTGTCCGGGCCGCAGGCATACGCGGCGGTGGCAGAGAATGCCATGGCAGCCAGTATCATCGCAACCCGCAAAGTCGATCCTCCTACCGTCCGGCGTGACCAATGATGCTATCGACAAGCCAATCACGCAACCCGTCATTGCGTCGGCACGGCGATACTCCTCAGGACGGATCGCGCCACCGGTTCACGATCGGATAGCGGCGGTCGAGCCAGAAGGCACCCTTGGTCAGGCGCACGCCCGGCGCGGATTGGAAGCGCTTGTATTCACTGATGTAAATCAGATGCTCCACCTTTTTCGCCACCTCGCGTTCAATGCCTGCGGCCACGCAATCCTCGATAGAGCCGTTGCGATCGACGAGGATTTCGAGAATGCGGTCCAGTTCCGGATAATCCGGCAGGCTGTCGCTGTCTTTCTGATCGGCACGCAGCTCGGCCGACGGCGGTTTGTCGATGATCCTTTGCGGGATAACGTCACCAGCGGGCCCCATCATCCAGTCGCGATGATTTGCGTTGCGCCAGCGGCAGGTTTCAAAAACACGTGTCTTGTAGAGATCCTTGATGGGATTGTACCCGCCTGCCATATCGCCGTAGATCGTCGCGTATCCGACTGCGACTTCGGATTTGTTGCCCGTCGTCAGCAACATCTCGCCGAACTTGTTGCTGAGCGCCATCAGCAAAAGACCCCGCAGACGCGACTGGATATTCTCTTCGGTCAGATCGGGTTCCCTGCCCTCGAACAAGGGTGCCAGCGTGTTCGTGATCGCGGCACGGCCCTCGGAAATGGGAACGTAGTCGTAGCGGCAGCCCAGTGCCCTGGCGACCGTTTCGGCGTCCTCCAGGCTTTCCTTTGACGTGTACTCGGACGGCAGCATCACGCAGCGCACGTTGTCCGCCCCCAGCGCATCGACCGCGATGGTAGCGACGATAGCCGAGTCCACGCCGCCGGACAGACCGAGCAGCACCTTGCCAAAGCCCGTCTTGCGGCAATAGTCGCGCAGAGCTTGCACCATCACGTGGTAGTCCTGTTCCCATTCATCCGGGTGCGGCGGCATGTCCCCTTCGACAATGCGCCAACCCTCGGGCGTGCGCGTCAGGTCCACGTTGACGATCGCCTCCTGGAAAAAGGGCAGTTGCACGGCAAGCGCACCGCCCGGGTTCAGCCCGAAAGACGCACCGTCAAAGACCTGATCGTCCTGTCCGCCGACCATGTTGAGATAGATCAGCGGCAGCCCGGTTTCGACGACCCGCGCCACCATGTGGTTGAGTCGGGTCTCAAATTTGTTGCGGTAGTAGGGCGAGCCATTGGGCACCAGAAGGAACTCGGCACCGGTTTCCGCCAGCGTTTCGGCGACATCCTCATGCCAGGCATCCTCGCAGATCGGGCTGCCGACGCGGGCGTTGCCCACGGAGTAGGGTCCGCCGAGGGGGCCCGCATCGAATATGCGAACCTCGTCGAAGACGGTCTCGTTCGGCAAATGATGCTTCAGGACCTCGCTCGCGATCCGGCCGCCTTTGAGGATCAGGTACGCGTTGTAAAGCCTGGTGCCTTCGACCCAGGGCGCGCCGATTGCGAGTGCTGGGCCGTCCGCGCAGTCTTGCGCCAGGGCCCTTATGTGCGTCATCACGTCCAGCTGGAACGCATGTTTCATCACCAGATCCTGGGCATTGTACCCGGCAATGAACATCTCCGGCAGCGCCACGAGATCTGCGCCCGCGTCCTTGCCGGCTTCCCAGACCTTGCGCGCTAGGGCAGCGTTTCCGGACAGGTCGCCCACTGTCGGGTTTACCTGCCCCAAAGTAATCCGAAAGCGCTCCGCCATGGAAAAGGCCCCTTGCCTGCCCTGTGCCTGATTGCGCATCATTTAGCAGAACATCCGGCTGTTGAAAGCCCATCGCTACCGAATGCCGCAAAAGAACGTTGCCCCCCCTCCGCCCATTGCTTAACCTAGGACAGGTCATACCGGAGGCGTTCGAAACGCTTGCCGCCTCTAAACACGCACCACGGGATTGTCATGAAACCATTCCATCTGATCCTCTGCCTTGCCTTGTCGCCGCTGCCCGTCCTTGCGCAGGACGGTGACATTCAAACCAAGCAGTACGACGACGGCGGGGTCTACGAAGGCACATTCAAAGATGGTGTTCAGCACGGAACGGGCACCTACAAACTGCCGAACGGCTACGAGTACACGGGCCAATGGGTAGATGGTGAGATCAAGGGAGAGGGCGTTGCCCGCTTTCCCAACGGCTCGGTTTACGAAGGCAGTTTCGCGAAGGGAAAACCGGACGGGTTCGGCAGGATCACCTTTGCCGACGGCGGCACCTATGAAGGCGACTGGGTGGCCGGTGCGATCTCCGGCGAGGGTATCGCGAAATACGCAAACGGCGTCCTTTACGAAGGTGGCTTTCGCAATGCCAAGCATCACGGCAAGGGAACCATGCAAAGTCCCGGCGGCTATGAATATCAGGGCGACTGGGTGGACGGTGTCAAGCAGGGCGTAGGCAAAATTACCTATCCGGACGGCGCGGTGTACGAGGGTCAGATCGCGCAGGGCAAACGCGAAGGCGAAGGCACCCTGACGATGCCCGACGGCCTCGTCTACGTCGGGCTCTGGCGCGATGGACAGATCGACGGGACCGGCAAGCTCAGCCAGGCGAACGGCGATGTGTACGAAGGGCAGCTGGTTTCCGGCCGCCGCGAGGGCATCGGCAAGGTGACCTATGCCAACGGCGATGTATACGAAGGCGAATTCGCCAACGACCTTCGCGAAGGCCAGGGTACATTCACGGCACAGGACGGCTACACCTATACCGGCTCTTGGATTGCGGGCGAGATTGCAGGACAGGGGCAGGTCACCTACCCCGACGGGTCGATTTACGTGGGTGATTTCGCGGCTGGTCAGGCGGATGGTACCGGGCTTATCACCTACCCTGACGGCTCGACCTACGAGGGCGAGTGGAAGGCCGGCGTCATAGACGGTGTCGGCAAAGCGGTTTATCCGAACGGCGTGATCTACGAAGGTGGCTTCAAGGACGCGAAAAACCATGGCAAGGGCGTCATGACCTATGCGGATGGCTATCGTTACGAGGGCGACTGGCTGGATGGTCAGCGGCACGGAAAGGGCACCGCCACGTATCGCAATGGCACCGTCTACACCGGTGATTTCGCCGATGGACAACGCCATGGACAGGGCAAAATCGTTATGCCGACAGAACTCGGCGTATTTACCTATGAAGGTGAATGGGTGCGCGGCGAGATTGAAGGCATGGGGGTCGCGACCTACGACAACGGCGATGTCTACGAAGGCATGTTCAAAGCCGGCAAGCGCCAGGGCACAGGCACCATGCGCTACGCCACCGGCGAGACCGCAACAGGTGACTGGGAAAACGGCGCGCTCAACAATGAAGGCGGCTGAGGCACGCTGTACTCTGCACTACGATCGCGCTTGCGATGGCCGCGGTCAATCAATGGCCACGTTCGCCCGGCCCGATGCAATCCATGAGCCTGCGACTGTCCGCATCCGCAGGGACGCCTGTCACGGATTGCGACGTCCGCTTATTGCCCAAACCCTCTGTCCGGCAAGGGTCTTGACCAGCACGCCAAGAACCAACAGGCAAAGCATCGCCTTTGAAATCGTTTCCATGGTTCCTTCGATCAAAAGGACATGGAGCACGGTGCCGACCACCGCGACAGTTGCCACGCCCGTGTGAAAAAGCCTCCAGATCTGCCACCGGACACGCAACTGCCGTCGCACGGCCGCGAGAAGCGCCGCGCCAAAGACAGCCCACATCGCAATGGCCCCCCAGACCGAGAAGGGCGTCGGTGATGAAAACAGCAGAACGTCGATCACATCGGGCGGGCTGGTAATCCAAAGCGCAACGACGTGGATTATGATGGCGGCGACCAGACTGACGCCCATCACACGATGCACTCTGCGTCCCCGATGCTTTGGCATCCCGGGCAGTAGGCCTGCCGCCAGCAAGGGCTGAAACAGCATGATGCACAATCCGATGATCCCGGCATAACCGGCCATCTCGTAGACCGGGTCACGCCACGCGAGCAACGGGCTGGATGCGGCCAGAATGAGCGGTATGGCGACGGCACCGATGAGGCCGGCCCAAATAACGACTGCAAGAACAGATCGCGCCGGCTGCGACTCCATCTTTGTCAGCCCGGTTGCAGAACGAAATGCGCCTCGAGACTCGTGTCCGAAGAACTCGCCATGACCGGTCTCAGAAAAACTGTTTCGAAATCGCCACTGTCATAGGCCAGATGACCATGCGCCTGACCGAAGGCCGGCACGATCTGCGGCATCTCTAGGCGAAACACGCCCTTGTCATCGGTCAGCGTCGCACCGTGACTGTGCGGGTCGCGCTCGTGGCCTTCAGTGGTATGCGCCCAGATCTGTATACGTTGACCTGCAAGCGGTGCGCCGTCTCCGGCGCGCCGGACAGTTCCGGTCATCCAGAAGCCTCCGCCACCGATCCGGTCGACGATCGGAGCGCCGGGAAGGTAATTGTTGGCGCCACCGCGCATGGTAGGTGTCGGATCGAGGCCTTTTGCCCGGGCGGGCACAAGAATTCCCGAAAATCCGGTCGCCATTGCCGCGCCGCCGGTAACGAGGGCGGCACGACGGGTAAAGAATGTTGTGGGCATCAGAAGTCTCCTATCGAAAGTGTGGCTTCTCAGCGAACCATGGTTGTCGTGCTGGAATGAAGGTAGCAATTCTGCCGTCAATTCCTAGTGCCGAGGGCACGGCAGGCCGTAATTCCCATCAAAGATTTGTGAGACGGTTGCGCGCCGCAGAACCTCGGATCAGGACCAGAAACAACGCCGGGCGCAGGCGAAACGGCCAGGGTCGACCCGCTCTCCCCCGTTGACGCGATACTTCACACAGGCTCGCCCTGATCGAGCCTTTCCAAAATCCCCGCGGCGTCCTTCAGAACGGTTTCGCGGCGTTCCTCGCTCATCCGGTCCCAAGTGCGGTACATGTTGCCCATCCGCGCATTACCTTCGAACCGGTGCCGGTGCCGGTCAAGGAAATCCCAGTAGAGCAGATTGAAAGGGCAGGCTCCTTCCCCGGTCTTTTTGCTGACGCTGTAGCTGCAGGATTTGCAGTAATCCGACATGCGGTTGATGTAGGCACCGCTGCTCACATACGGCTTGGAGGCGATGATCCCCCCGTCGGCGTACTGGCTCATGCCGACAGTGTTCGGCGCCTCCACCCACTCAAAGGCGTCGGCATAGACCGCCAGATACCACTCATGCACCTGCTGCGGATCGATGCCCGCGAGCAGGGCGAAATTGCCAGTGACCATCAGACGCTGGATATGATGCGCATAGGCTTCGTCGCGGGTCTGGCCGACCGCCTTGGCCATGCAATTCATTTGCGTCTCGCCGCCCCAATAGACCGAAGGCAGGTCTCGGTCGTGTTCGAGCACGTTTCGGGCCGGGTAATCGGCGCCTTCAAGAAAGTAGATTCCACGCATGTATTCGCGCCAGCCGATGATCTGACGAATGAACCCTTCGACCGCATTGATCGGCGCGCGACCTTCCGAATAGGCTTTTTCAGCCGCCCTGCAGACCTCCAGCGGTGTCAGCAGCCCGATATTGAGCGACGTCGACACCAGGGCGTGATAGAGAAAGCGATTGTCGTTGAGCATCGCGTCCTGAAAGTCACCGAATTTTTCAAGCCCGTTCTCGATGAAATGATCGAGTTGCCGCAGCGCTTCTTCCCGGGTGGTGGCAAACCAGAACGGCCGCAAAACGCCGAAATGGTCGCCGAACCGCTTTTCCACCAGATCCAGCACCTCTGACACCATTGCATCGGGCTTGAACCGCAAGGGGCCTTCGAAATCGATCTTGTCCGGCGCAGGCTTGCGGTTGTCGTGGTCATAGTTCCATTTGCCGCCGACGGGCTCGTCTCCCTCCATCAGGAGTCCGGTTTTGCGGCGCATATCGCGGTAAAAGTACTCCATTCGGAGTTGCTTGCGCCCGTCCGCCCATACCTCAAAGTCCTGATGCGACGCCACGAAACGGTCGTCCGGCAAGATATGAACTTTGAGAGGTGCAAATTTCAAAGCGTTGATGAGACGCCATTCCCCCGGCTCCGTGACGATCACTTCCGACGCACCGGTCTCCTCCGCGCGCCGCAGCAATTCACCGACGATGGATCCGGCGTTTTCCGTATCATCCAACCGACTGTAGACGACGCGCCATCCAGATTCCTCAAGCCGCTTCGCGAACTTGCGCATGGCGGCGAAGATCAGCGCGATTTTCTTCGGATGGTGTTTGACGTAGGAGGTTTCATCCGCGACCTCCGCCATAACGATCACATCGCGGTCTTTCCGGGCCTTTTGCAAGGCGCTCAGATTGTCGGTCACTTGATC
>JASFFN010000092.1:0-6596 GCA_050124275.1 Roseobacter sp.
TTGACCCGTTCGAAACGGGTCTCGCCCGCTTTGTTCGAATGGACAAACCGGATTTCATCGGCAAAAGCGCCCTGCAGGAGCGTTTTGGGCGCGGTCAGTCAAAACGTCTCGTCACTCTGAAAGTCGATACCAAACGCGCTCCCGCGCATGCCGGCGCGTCGGTGATGACGGATGATGAGGTTATCGGCACGGTCACATCAGGCGATTGGGGACACCGTGTGGCGATGAACCTCGCTTATGCATTTGTCAGGCCGGAGCTTGCCGGAGAGAGTCAAAAATTGTGGATCGACATGTGCGGTGACCGGATCCGCGCGGAAGTCATTGCTCCGTCGCCTTATGACCCCGAATTCACGCGCGTGAGGTAAACGCAAACCTCCTTGGCCGATAGCTGCCGACCCTGTTTCAGGCAGCGAGGCCCAGTATCGCACGTGCTTGCTCCGGGGTTGCCACTGGGCGCTCATGGTCTTCGCAGAGTCTCGCGGTCCTGCGCACCAGCGCGGCATTCGACGGCGCAAGCGTGTCACGATCGAGCCGGATGTTGTCCTCCAGACCCGTCCGGCAATGCCCACCGGCGCGAATGCACCACTCGTTGACTTCTGCCTGATAACGACCGATGCCCGCAGCGCACCATTCGGCATCAGGCGCGATGCGACCAAGGGTTTCGACGAAAAAATCAAAACTGGGTTTGTCCACGGGCATCGCGTTTTTCACCCCCATCACGAACTGAACATAGAGCGGCGCTTTCAGCCGACCGTTTTTCGACATGCTGACCGCCTGAAAAATGTGGCTCAGGTCAAAAGCTTCTATTTCAGGTTTGACGCCGTAGACCATCATTTCGCTGGCAAGCCAATCGACGAGGTCAGGCGGGTTCTCGTAGACACGCGTGGGGAAGTTGTTGGATCCAACGGCCAGCGACGCCATATCCGGTTTCAGCGACAGCATCCCGCCGCGTTCCGCGCCGGCACCGGAACGCCCCCCGGTCGAGAACTGAATGATCATGCCGGGACAGTGACGCTCAATGCCCTCCTTCAACAGGGCAAAGCGCTCGGGATCCGATGTCGGCGTCTCATCCTCAAGACGGACGTGGGCATGCATGATCGACGCTCCCGCCTCGAATGCCTCATGTGTGCTCTCGATCTGTTCGGCAATCGAGATCGGCACCGCCGGGTTGTCCTTCTTGCGCGGCACCGATCCTGTAATTGCAACGCAGATGATACAAGGTTTGCTCATGTCCCGGTCCTTCGCCGTTAACGCGTCTTCCGCCTTCGATAGCTCCTTTCGGTATCAGCCCGGGAGCATATCGAAATGTCGCCCGCCAGCATGGGGATCAAAGAGACCCACGGTCAAGTGGTCAAATCCTGCAAAATCTGCGGGCAAATGAACCGAGACAGCCGTCAAGTGCACGAATTTGAACCAAGCCGGGAATTCGTGACATTATTCAGCGCGTGGAAAATTTTACCATCTGGTCAGATATCACGTTTTGTGCTCCAGTTTCAGGAACGGCAACGAACGGGAATCAGACATGACCTCTTCACAGCGCAAGCAAGGCGTCACGGCAGGTCGCGTGGACGCGGCTGCGATCCAATCGAATTTTTCCGATCTGCATCCGTCTTATGATGACCACGAGGCCTTGGTTGCAGCGGACCGGTGCTATTTCTGTCATGATGCGCCCTGCATCACCGCCTGCCCCACCTCCATCGACATTCCTCTGTTTATCCGCCAGATCGCGACAGGCACGCCGGAAGCAGCAGCGAAAACCATTTTCGACCAGAATATCCTCGGTGGCATGTGCGCACGGGTGTGCCCGACGGAAACCCTGTGTGAGCAAGCCTGCGTGCGCGAAGCGGCAGAGGGCAAACCCGTGGAAATCGGGCGCTTGCAACGGTACGCGACCGACACGCTGATGGCGAAGAAGGCGCACCCCTACAAGCGCTCCGCACCGACCGGGAAATCGGTCGCGGTGGTCGGCGCAGGACCGGCCGGACTTGCCTGCGCGCACAGGCTGGCGCTGCGCGGGCATGATGTGACCGTATTCGAGGCCCGCGCGAAGGGCGGGGGGCTCAACGAGTTCGGCATTGCGGCCTACAAGACAACCAATGATTTCGCCCAGCGGGAACTGGAGTGGCTGCTGCAGATCGGTGGAATTGAAATTCGGTACGGTGTTTCGCTCGGGGACGACATAACGCTTGACAGCCTGCGCGCGGAACATGACGCGGTCTTTCTCGGCATGGGTCTCTCCGGCGTCAACGCGTTGGCCGTCGACGGCGAAGACAAGCAGAACGTGGAAGATGCGGTCGCGTTCATCGCCGAACTTCGACAGGCGGAAGACCTGACAAGGCTGCCCATCGGGCGCCGTGTCGTCATTGTCGGCGGTGGCATGACGGCAATCGACGCTGGCGTTCAGGCCAAACTGATCGGTGCCGAAGAGGTGACCATCGTTTATCGCAGAGCGCAGAGCGCGATGCCCGCCTCGAAGTACGAACAGGATCTGGCGCAGCAAAAAGGCGTGCGCCTGCTTTTCAACGCAGCACCCGTCGGCATCGAGGGCAACGGCAGCCTTTCAGGTGTGGTTTTTGCCTACACGGAAATGCAGAACGGAAAGCTCGTGACCACCGACGAGACTTTTACGCTGCCCGCGGACCAGCTCTTCAAGGCGATTGGGCAAACACTCCGTGAAGTGCCCGAAGCCCTGGCGCTCGACGGTCGCAAAATCGCGGTAACAGGTGCCGGGCGCACCTCGGCGGAAGGCGTCTGGGCGGGGGGCGATTGCGCGGCGGGGGGCGACGATCTGACCGTCACGGCCGTGGCTGAAGGACGCGATGCTGCCGATGATATCCACGCAAAACTCATGGGAGCGTAAAAATGGCTGATCTGACGACGACCTTCTGTGGAATAACCTCCCCCAACCCGTTCTGGCTGGCCTCGGCACCACCGACGGACAAGGAATACAACGTCCGCCGCGCGTTCGAGGCCGGCTGGGGCGGTGCGGTGTGGAAAACACTTGGTATGGAAGGGCCGCCGATCGTGAATGTGAACGGCCCGCGCTACGGGGCGATATGGGGGGCTGACCGCCGGCTTCTGGGGCTCAACAACATCGAACTGATCACCGATCGACCACTGCAGATCAATCTGGAAGAAATGACACGCATCAAGCGCGATTTCCCCGATCGTGCCCTTGTCGCCTCGGTCATGGTGCCCTGCGAGGAACAGGCGTGGAAGCACATTCTGCCCCGTATTGCAGAGACGGGGTGTGACGGGTTCGAACTGAATTTCGGTTGCCCGCATGGCATGGCCGAGCGCGGCATGGGATCGGCAGTCGGGCAGGTGCCGGAGTACATCGAAATGGTAACCCGCTGGTGCAAGGAAGCCACCGAACTACCCGTTATCGTCAAGCTGACACCGAATATCACCAACATTCTCTACCCGGCGGAGGCCGCGAAGAAAGGCGGCGCCGACGCGGTGAGCCTTATCAACACCATCAACTCGATCACATCGGTCAACCTTGATACGATGGCCCCCGAACCGACCATCGACGGCAAGGGGACACACGGCGGCTACTGCGGCCCCGCGGTCAAGCCGATCGCCCTGAACATGGTGGCCGAGATCGCACGTCACCCGGACACTCAAGGCCTGCCGATTTCCGGTATCGGGGGCATCACGACCTGGCGCGACGCGGCAGAGTTCATGGCCCTTGGCGCGGGCAACGTGCAGGTCTGTACAGCCGCCATGACCTATGGCTTCAAGATCGTTCAGGAGATGATCTCGGGTCTGTCTCAATGGATGGATGAGCACGGCCACGCCACGGTTGACGATATCGTTGGCCGGGCTGTCCCCAACGTCACGGACTGGCAGTTCCTGAACCTCAATCACGTGACCAAGGCGCGTATCGATCAGGATTTATGCATCAAATGCGGGCGCTGCTATGCCGCCTGCGAAGACACGTCGCATCAGGCGATCAGCATGTCCGCCGATCGTGTCTTCGAAGTGAAGGACGATGAATGCGTAGCCTGCAACCTCTGTGTCAACGTCTGCCCGGTCGAGAACTGCATCACCATGGAAACGCTCGCCGCAGGCGCGATCGATGAGCGGACGGGCAAGGTCGTGGATGGCACCTTCGCAGACTGGACGACACATCCCAACAACCCGTCAGCGGCCGCAGCCGAATAGCGGGTGCGGGTCGCGTCTGATCAACCGGTAGCCGGGCGCAGCGCGCGCACGAAGAAATCGGTGAGGTAGGCGTCGGCTTCATCAAAAAGACTATCCGAACGCGGGGTGCCAAGTATCGCGTGAACCTGGATATCGAAATCCGCGTAGTGCTGCGTCATTGCCCAGATTGAGAAGATCAGATGGTGCGGATCTACTCTGGCAAGCCGCCCTTCGTCACCCCACTTCGCGATGAGGGCTGCCTTTTCATCCACCAGTTCTTTCAGCGCGCCGGAAAGAAGGTCACGCGTGCGCGGGGCTCCATGCAAAATTTCCGTCGCGAACAACTTGCTCTCGCGAGGCATGTCCTGAGACATTCGCAACTTGCGGCGCACGTAGGTGAGGATTTCCGCCAGCGGGTCGCCCTCGGCGGACAGCTCACGCAGTGGACTCAGCCATGTCTCGAGAAGGCTTTCAAGCAGGCTGGTATAGATGGCGTCCTTGCTGCCGAAATAGTAGACCACATGCGGTTTGGACATACCCGCCGCGGCAGCGACCTTTGCCAGCGTGGCGCCGCGCAGCCCATGTACCGAGAAGACATCCAGCGCGGCGCACAGGATGACTTCGCGCTTTTCACGCTGGATACGGGTGGATTTTCGGGGCGCGAGATCGGGCATCAACAGGTCGTGCCACCGAATGACACACGTCTGGAAGGAGGGTGCGTGTCGTCCAATACCTGAATACGGGGATGCACCGCAGGCGTCCTCCTTGTTCTGTGACGGGGATGGCAACCCCGTTGTCCTAGCCTTGCCCATCTCGATGGCAGCTTTCAACCAAAACACGCTTGAAGATGTATTTTTCTGTCCAGTTGGTCAAAAATTGTTGACCCTCCATGCAAGATCGGCCCACGGTGAGCCAGCGACATGAATCGCTCAAAAACAACAATCGTGGAGGGGACAGCATATGGAACGCGGACAGAACTTGCGCATCGACCCCGACCGGTTGTGGGACAGCCTGATGGAGATGGCGAAAATCGGGCCGGGCGTTGCCGGAGGGAACAACCGCCAGACACTCACGGACGAAGACGCCGAGGGCCGAGCGCTTTTCCAGAAGTGGTGTGTCGCAGCGGGCCTTGAGATGGGGGTCGACACCATGGGCAACATGTTCGCGACCCGCGCTGGCGAGGATCCCGAAGCCCTGCCCGTCTACATGGGCTCGCACCTTGATACGCAACCCACGGGCGGCAAATACGACGGCGTTCTGGGCGTCTTGGGCGCCCTCGAGGTGGTGCGGACGCTCAATGATCTGGATGTCAGGACAAAGCATCCCATCGTTGTCACCAACTGGACGAACGAGGAAGGCACGCGCTTTGCGCCCGCGATGCTTTCATCCGGTGTTTTCGCCGGCAAGCACACGCAGGACTGGGCCTATGATCGTGTGGATGCCGAGGGCAAGAAGTTTGGCGACGAACTCAAGCGCATCGGCTGGGTCGGCAAGGAAGAAGTCGGTGCCCGCAAGATGCACGCCATGTTCGAGCTGCACATAGAACAGGGCCCGATCCTCGAAGCCGAAGGAAAGGACATCGGCGTTGTCACCCACGGGCAGGGTCTGCGCTGGATCGAGTGCACCATCACCGGCAAGGAAAGCCACACCGGCTCGACGCCGATGAGCATGCGCAAGAATGCGGGCCGTGGGCTCGCGCTGGTCACCGAACTGGTGCATGAAATTGCCATGAAGAACCAGCCCAACGCCGTTGGTGCGATCGGCCACATCGACGTCTACCCCAACAGCCGCAACATCATTCCGGGCAAGGTCGTATGTACCGTCGACATGCGCACGCATCTGCTCGACAAGCTGAACGCCATGGTCGCCGAGTTCATGGAACGCGCGCCCAAGCTGTGCGCGGGGATCGGGGTCGGCTTTGACTGCCATATCGTCGGCCAGTTCGACCCCCCCGCCTTTGACGAAACCTGTGTGGCCGCTGTCCGCGCTGCGGCAGAGGAACTCGGGTACAGCCATATGGACATTGTCTCGGGCGCCGGGCACGATGCATGCTGGATCAACGACGTGGCGCCGACCGCGATGATCATGTGTCCTTGCGTTGATGGCCTCAGTCACAATGAAGCAGAAGAGATAAGCAAGGAATGGGCGCAGGCCGGCACGGATGTTCTGCTGCACGCGGTGCTGAACACGGCTGAGATCGTCGGATAAGGCCAGTCCTGAACAAAACAAGGGAAAGCGTACAATGACCAAAGTCATCAGGAACGGAACCATTGTCACCCACGACCTGACCTACAAGGCCGATGTTCTGATTGACGGCGGCAAGATCATCGAGATCGGGGAAAATCTCACGGGCGACGAGGAGCTGGACGCGACCGGCTGTTATGTGATGCCCGGCGGGATCGACCCGCATGTGCATCTCGAAATGCCATTCATGGGAACGTAC
Source organism: Roseobacter sp. (assembly GCA_050124275.1). Classification (GTDB taxonomy): domain Bacteria; phylum Pseudomonadota; class Alphaproteobacteria; order Rhodobacterales; family Rhodobacteraceae; genus Roseobacter. Next base: position 6,590 of record JASFFN010000092.1, read on the forward strand.
TCCTCGG
>JASFFN010000093.1:0-6532 GCA_050124275.1 Roseobacter sp.
CCCGTGTTCGAAGACGCAGGCGTCTCGGAAGACCGCGCCCGTCATTGCGCCTCGAACGACCCTGACGGTCATTGACCCAAGGCCGTCAACGGACACCTCCATCTCGTCGCCCTTTACGACGGCGGCAACGCCCGATGGCGTACCCGACAGGGTCACGTCGCCGGGCGCAAGCTCGTAATACTCCGAGAGATACGCAATCTGTTACGGCACCTTCCAGATCATCTGGTTCAGGTCGCCTTCCTAGCGAATCTAGCCATTCACCTTGAGCGTGATCCGACCTTCGCTCGGATGCCCGATTTCGGACGCCGGGTGGATCGGGCCAACCGGCGCGGAAGCCTCGAATGCCTTGCCGATCTCCCACGGGCGCCCCAGCTCTTTCTGAATTCCCTGAAGGTCGCGGCGCGTCATATCAAGGGCCAGCGCATAGCCATAGACATGCTCCAGCGCGCGCTCGACCGGGATGTCGCGACCGCCCGATTTCAACATGACGGCGACCTCGGCCTCGTGGTGCATGTCGCTGGTTTTGGGCGGATAAGGAAATTCTCCGGTCGGGTTAAGGTTGTCGGCGTTCTTCTGAAAAAAGAACGGATCCTCACGATCCGGATCGTGCCCCATCTCAATCGCATGCGCGGCGTAGTTCCGGCCGATGCAGTAGACGCGCCGAACCGGGAAGAGAACGTTTGCTCCGGCGATCGGCAGCGCCACCATCGGCGGACACTCAATGGCGAACTGTTTGATTGAACCTTCCATAATCCACTCTCCCTGGTGCGTGCATTCGGAATTGGTTCGAAATCGATCGAAACAATTGCGGCATTCCGAACAGTAACTGCTTCATTTCGTTGCAACTTACTAACCTCTGCGCAGCCCAATTTAACCAAAATGATAGACCGGTTTGGAGTGCTGGTGCTCACGAAACCCGAAACGGTCAGGCGCGCGGAGGCGACAACCGCCCTTGTTGAGTTCGTCGAAGCGGATGATTTCCCGCCAGGCGATCGCCTGTCCCCGGAACGTGAGCTGACGGTCAGCCTCGGCTTGACGCGAACCATGCTCAGATGAGCGCTCAACGCGCTGGAGCATAAAGGCCTCATCTGGCGCCACGTCGGAAAGGGTACCTTCGTCGCGTTTGAGGCCGCATCCGACGGATCGACTAGCGCAAGCACGGAAAGCTGAAATAGACGCGGTCAGGCTGCGTGACGACCTTGTCCTCAGACAGCGGGAACCCTGGCATTCAGCCCAGACGTTCGGGCCGGACTCCTGCATGCACAGGACGTCTGGTTGAGCCTGCGCCGTAACGGAAGCCATTCCCAGCAAACAGACAAAACCAGAAAACCTGACGATATTGCGAAGTGTCCCGCCAGACTCTCTTGTGAGCAATCAGGATCGGATATGCAAACCAGTGCAAGGGTTCCGCTTCGACCACCTCAACGACCAAAAACCAATCATTTCCCAGCTTTTTGCGTCCAGTGAGCCCCAATCGAAGTCTTTTTGGCGGCGAATACTGGATGCCCGCTGCGGGTCCAGGAAATGTCGATCGGATTCCTGTAATGCGTGGTCGTATGGATCGCTGCGCGGAGCTCGTTGCGCAGGCCCGCGCAACCGGTGCCCGGGTCCTTGAAACAGATGAAATGTTGCGCAACTTGGTTTCAGTTTGCGTTCTGGACGGGCCGCGCATCGTGCTGCCTGGAAAGAGCGGCCAAGTCGGAGCCTTGGGGTCTTGGTCATGAGGTTCATAGGATCCCGTCCGAGCACAGATCGTCCTTGGATATGAAGATCGCCGCCCAGCCTCGGTTGTCTTGCTTCGCTCCGACATTTGTCTGGTGGTCAAGCCTTGGGATGACGTGTCAGATGCGGAGCTTTCTCGCGGGAATGCTGATCGCCGGTTCAAGTGAGCACAAGCATATCATTCGGGACTTTGCTTCTCCGCGTGTCTCGGTAAAAATGCGGGGAACGGCAGAGCGCTTTCGTCCGCAGAAACCCGATTTGGAGCTTCAATAGTGTTAAACATACGAACTGTGCTCACCGCCATCGGTCTGTCAGTTGGCTGTATAAGTGCTTCTGCCGCTCCCTGCATCACGCAAAAAAATGAGTTTTCCACCTACGTCCGCACGTTCGCGGCAGATGCACAACGCAGCGGAATTGGCCAGCGCGGGCTTGAGGCGCTGTCCTCGACGCAACTGTCCGGGATCACCTGGCGTTTTGAATCGAACCCGCGCAGTCAGACCGGCACCTTGCAGAGCGACCCGGCAACATTCCTTGCAAAGCGCAGCGGCGCGGGTGCGGATGCATTCATCAGGTCGACGCGCAACATTCTAAAGCAGAATGAACGGGCCTTTACGGTTCTCGAAAGACAATATGGCGTGCCGGGGTCTGTCCTCGCCACGATCTGGGGGCTCGAGACCAGCTGGGGCGGCTACCTTGGCGGCACGCCAATCGTTTCCGGCGCGGTTACGCTGGCGTCCTACTGTCGGCGGCATCCCCGGTTCGAAAGCCACGCGTTGGCGGCCTTGCAGCTTGTGGACCGTGGGCTCATCAATACTGCAACCAAGGGCGGGCCGTCCGGTGAGCTTGGGCACATGCAGTTTCTCGCGGGCAACTGGCTGAAGTACGGCGTCGATGCCAATGGTGACGGACGCGCCGACCCCTACAACGCGATAGATGCGCTGGCGACGGCGGCGAACATGCTGAAGTCCAACGGTTGGCGGCAGGGCGAGCCTTTCCATGACGGCTCGGACAACTTCCGGGTGCTTTCGGCCTGGAACGACAGCGGCAACTACCAGCGCGCCATCGCCTATGCGGCCAGTCGCCTTGGAGACTAGTGCGGACCTCTCGGCCCGCATCCGGGACAAGAGCGCCAATGATCGAGGCGGGTCCGAAACAGGCGATCATTCAGGCCCCACGTGCCGCTTTTCCGTGCCAGAGTTCACAATACGTTCTCAAGTTGATGAATCACGAAATCCGCGCACCTTTTCAAACCTGTTCCCTCGCGGCGGTGGATGTTTCGATCTTTCGGAATCAAAGCCGTTTTCGGCATGCCGCAGTCTGGCGGGCAACAAGAAACGACGGGCTTCCACCCAGATGTATCCGACGATCTCGCAGATACTGAAACCCTCGAGGGGGCCTTTGTTCTTCGATATGTCTCGCAATGGCTCGAAGCCCGGCGATGTCCCGTCAGCAGAAAAGTTGGGACACCACTTGATGATGTCGATGTCGACGGCGGAAACGGGCTCAGCATCTTGTCGGCAGCATCGGTGCGGACAGGATCGACGGCAGAAACGGATCGGACGACATCGCTGGCGGTGGCGGAAATGACGTGATCGAGGGCGGGTATGGCGATGACATCGTGACGGCCGGTCGTTGACCCAACGTATTCGTGTTCGCCTTTTTTAGCCGACGATGATACGATCAGCGATGTCGGGCGCAACGACCTGACTGATCTGTCTGCAACAGGACTCGCATTCGACGACATCCAGATCACTGGCAATCTCGATGGCAGCTATCTGGTGGAATACGGCGCGTTTGGTGACTCCATCAATGTCACACTATCCGGTCAAGGCATCATGGACCTGACTGAGGACAGTTTTCTGCTGCAACCACTCTGTCCGGCGGAATAATGCGGCGCGCGGGATCATGCCGGAGCGCCGATTTTCTTCCCCGTGAGTGCAAAAGACGTCGTGAGCGCAGAGGCGGCAATGAAGAAATTTTGCTTTCTCCGTGATGCAGCAAGGTACCCGTTGTGTATGCATTGCTTCAATCTGAGCGATAGAAAACTAAGCCGCGAGACCAAGCCGCTCGAGATAATGAAACCCTTTGGGTATGTCTGCGGTGTTGCGTAGTTCCAGAACGAGGTGCGGGCGGTTTTCACAACTTGCCAGGGCGCGGAAGACGGCGGCCCACTCGATCTCACCCTCTCCCGGCGCCCAGTGTCTGTCTGCGTAACCATCCACATCCTGCAAGTGCACATGGGCCAGTTGGTTCCCGGCGTCGTGCACGAAGTCCTCGACCGGCGGTGCGCCTGACATGCGGCGCGCGAGCTGCGCATGTCCGGTATCGATTGACAGGGCAATCGCTTTCGACCCGAAGCTATCGACCATCATGCGGCGGGTTTCGGGGCGCACGTCCTGAATGTTCTCGATCACCAGCGTGATCCCCAGTTTTTCGGCCTCGCGCACGACGGGGAACAGCACCTCGTGAATGCGGGCCAATTTGTTTTCGGGATAGCCCGGGTAGCTGAAGACGTTGTTCTCATACCAGCGCGTATAGGGCGAGTGGAGCACCATCTGCCTTGCGCCCACGCGATCAGCCGCTTCCAGCGCCTTGATGAACCGCGCGGTAATCAGGGGACGCAGCTCGGCATCCTTGTTGTCGATGTCCAGTCCTTCGAATGGGCCATGAATGCCAACTCTGGCCTGATGACCCTTAAGCGCGGTTTTCGCTGCAGCAACGCGGTCTTCGAATTCAGAGTTCAGTGACTCAAAGGTCATGAAATCCTGAAGTTCGATGTCGCGTCCATGGTCAAAGAGCCAGTCGCGAAAGGTCACGATCTCGTCTGAGTTCAGACAGGCGCCGATTTTGAGCGGGTTCATGGCAATTTCTCCTCGGGTCGGGGATCACGATACAGGTGGCGACGAGACAGCAAAGGGTCGCAGACATGTATTGAAAGACAACCCACCCGCAACATGCTTGCTTGAGTCGGGTACGGTCAACGGCGATCATCGACGCATACCTACGTTCGCAAAAGAGTTCGGCGCAAGCGATAATCTCACACAACCCACGCAGTAAAGTGTTGTGTCCAAAGGCTCTCGCGGTACCCAAAACGATGCCGGGAAAACAATCACATTTGTGCGCATCCGGCCGGCTGGCCGCGGTAGGCAAGCCGGCCCGCAACCCATGTGCCCTGAATTGCGGGCGTCTGGCCGTCAGGCCAGTCGACCAGCACCAGATCCGCGCGTTTGCCAAGGGCGATTTCACCCATGTCGGTCAAGCCCATGGCGCGGGCCGGGCCGTTTGAGATCAACGACCAGAGCGTCATTCGATCGGCTCGTTTTTCGTGGTCGAGACGGGCAACAGCGGCCAGCATGGCCGGGTAGAAATAATCTGACGCCAAAGCATCGCACATCCCGGCCTCGACCATATCGCCTGCGCCCAGAGAGCCGATATGGCTGCCGCCGCGCGCAGCATTGGGAGCGCCGAGGATGATCGGATCCCCGTGGGCCTTGGCTGTCTGCGCGGCCTCCATCACCATCGGAAACTCAGCCACATTGGCTCCGAGGTCTCGGAAATAGGCCCGGGTTTCAGCGCGCGTATCGTCATGGCTGAGCATCGGCGCACCGGCCATGCGACCCATCTCGGCCACTTGTGCAATTGTTGCCGGAACCTCGTCTCGCCTGTCCCAGACCTTCGCGAGCAGGTCGATATATTCATCTTCGCTCAGTCCAGCACGATGCGCCTTGGAGGCGGTGCGCGTCTTCATGCGCTCATCATCAAGAGAGGCAATCGAGAAATCGGGAGACAGTTCGAACGCTCGTTCCTGAATCGGGACGTCATAGGCGCGCATGGTCATGGATGTGTGGTCGTTGAAGGCAATCGACGGCAGGAGTGGCCCGGTCAGTGCCCATTCGATCACGTCCACGGCCTCGAAGGCAAAGGTCTCCCATCGCAATTGCACGCGATTCTCAACCGTGAGACGAGGTGCGAGGTCCTGCATCGTCTTTATCAGATCCCGGCCACGGGTCACGGCGCGCAGCCCCGGTTCCCAGCCCAGGGTGATGGCGTGATATGCCGTCGCGATCCCGTTTGCCGCCAACTGCCGGTCAGTGTCGATAACCGCGGCTTCGGTCGAGAAGAAGACACCGGGGCGCGGCATCAGTTGGCGTTCGAAGGCGTCGCCATGCACGTCGATCAGCGCAGGTGCAAGGATCATGCCCCGCGCGTCGATCACTTCACCTTGCGCGGGTCCACCGATCTCCGCGATCTTACCGTCCGCGATGGTGACGTTTGTTTCGGCGATTTCGTCGGGCAGGTAGACCGACGCACCTTCGAAGGTCAGCATCAAAGCCGCTCCATCGTCAGGTGCCAGTGCCACGAACCCGGTTTTTCGTGTTCCCGGTCTTCCAGCCGTAGGCATTCGAACCCTGAAAACAAGGCCAACAGCTCTGCCGCATGACAGAAGTAGTGTGGATGGACCTTATCAGTGTCCGGCGCGTCGAACACCCAAGTATTGCGGCTGATTTCTCGGCCGGGATATCTGGCGCGTTCAAACGGAAGACGCCGCTTTGACAGCATCGTACCCAAATAGCTGCCTCCGGGTTTCAGGGTACGACGGATTTCGGCAATCGTGCGAAGCAACACGTCCTCGTCGCCATGATAGATCACATTCCAGCTGAGAACATGATCGAAAGATCCGCTCTCGAAGGGCAGCTGGTCCATCCGGCTCAGAACGGTTTCCACGCCGCCTGCGCGTGTGATTTCGGAAAGCCCCTCGGGGGATGCGTCGAGTGCCCTGACCTCAAACCCTTGCGCCGCCAGCCATAAG
>JASFFN010000094.1:0-6504 GCA_050124275.1 Roseobacter sp.
GCCCGCGCGGCTTGTCGTGGCTGAACTGGCGAATGGCCTCGAAAAACGGCAGGCCTTCGATATCGCCGACCGTCCCGCCGATCTCGCACAGCATGAAATCGACTTCGTCGTCGCCAATGGCGATAAAGTCCTTAATCTCGTTCGTGACGTGCGGAATGACCTGAATCGTCTTGCCGAGATAATCTCCACGCCGCTCTTTCTCGAGCACGGTCGAGTATATGCGGCCTGACGAAACGGAGTCGGTCCGACGCGCCGCCACACCGGTGAATCGTTCGTAGTGGCCCAAGTCCAAGTCTGTTTCCGCCCCATCGTCGGTCACGAAGACCTCGCCATGTTCGAAAGGGGACATGGTCCCGGGGTCCACGTTCAGATACGGGTCCAGCTTGCGCAGACGCACGGAAAATCCGCGGGCCTGCAACAAGGCTCCAAGCGCTGCTGACGCGAGACCCTTGCCCAGGGAGGAGACCACACCGCCGGTGATAAATACGTAACGAGCCATTGGTCGGACTTCTCCCGTGTCAAAAAGCGAACCGCGCCCGGTTTCGCAGTATGCGGCCGCGCAAACTCGCAGCGCCACGGGATTTAAGGTTATCAGGATTCGGTCTGGCAGCGCAAGAGTGCCCGCAACATCATGTTGCGGAAGCTTTCCATGCCTCAATTTGTAGTGTTTGCGCTAGTCCAGCGTTGGAACAAGGGGGGCATTGTCATCCGGTGCCGGCGGCAACAGATCGCCTGCTGGAACGCTTGGCGTCGCATCGCCATCTGCAGCAGGCGGTGTAACGCCCAGGCGGTCCACAACCGACGTACCCGCAGCATTTTCGGCGGCAAAGATCGTGAGTGTCATGGATGTGCAGATGAATGCGATGGCGAGCAGCCACGTCAGTTTGCCGAGCGCAGTCGCGGCCGCGCGGCCCGTCATCGCACCGCCACCGCCACCCATGCCCAGACCGCCGCCTTCGGAGCGCTGCAGCAGCACCACGGCGATCAGCCCGAGGGCGAGAATGAGGTGGACGATAAGGACGACGTTTTCCATGAAGGGCCCGTGTGGTTCGGAAATTTATGGGGCGTATCTAGGGAAGTTTGCGACCACTCGCAAGGGAGGAATGCCCTTTCTGCCATGCGAGCGGCGGTCACGGAGGCAATGAACAGTTGACGCTGTGCGGCCTCTCACGTCAAAGACCGCCACGCGTGGCGCAGCGGTCTGACAAAGCTTCTTGTTCTCGCGCAAGCTCTAAGAGGGTTATCCTGGAATTGAGGCGCTACAGATCAGCTTTCAATTATCATAGCACACTTTTGGCAGATTTCCTTGCGCAAGTTTTCTTGCGATTCCTGTGTGTTAGATTTCACCGCGATTCTCGTTGCAATGCATCTTTCAGATCGCGCTGATCCCGCGACTCGGAAGATGCGTTTTGAGGGCTGGACAAGCGCCGCAATCTGCCAGCATTGTTCCGGCATGCCGCACGACGATCCAGACCATCCACATACACTGCTGCCGCCGGACCCGGCCTTGCGCGTCAGAGCGCTGGAGACCTTGTTGACGAAAAAGGGGCTGATCGATCCGGCCGCGCTCGACGCCATCATAGACACTTATGAGCACAGGATCGGCCCGCGCAATGGTGCGCATGTGGTGGCCAGGGCATGGAGCGATCCGGATTTCAGGCAAGCCCTCCTGGCAGATGCCACGGCGGTCGTAGCCGACATGGGATATTACGGCAGACAGGGCGAACACATGGTGGTTCTGGAAAACACCGACGATACGCACAACATGGTGGTCTGCACGCTGTGCAGTTGTTACCCGTGGCCGCTGCTGGGTATTCCGCCGACTTGGTACAAGTCCGACGCCTACCGCGCGCGGGCGGTGCGCGAGCCACGCAAGGTTCTCGCGGAGTTCGGGGTGCATCTTGATGACGATACCGCCGTACGTGTCTGGGACAGCACCGCCGAGGTGCGCTATCTCGTCCTGCCGCAACGCCCGGCAGGCACCGAGGGGTTTGACCAGACCGCGCTGATGGCGCTGGTCACGCGGGACAGCATGATCGGCACGGGCCTCGCTTTGTCGCCCGGGAGTGCCAGTGCATGACGCGGCCGCATGACATGGGAGGGCGCTTCGGCGACGGGCCCGTCGACCCGGATCCGGAGGAGAAGGTTTTCAAAGAACCCTGGCACGGACGGGCACTGGCAGTGACGCTGGCGTCAGGCGCATTAGGGCAGTGGAACATCGATATGTCCCGTCATGCGCGCGAAAAACTGGCGCCCAGGGATTACGCGCGGTTTTGCTACTATGAGAAATGGATTTCGGCGCTTGCCGACCTGCTCGTGGACAGAGGTGTCGTGACGCGCGCTGAACTTGCCGGAGGCGATGCGCGCCCCAGCGATCTTGCAGCGCGTAAACTGGCTGCCGAACGGGTGCCCGACGTGCTTGGCGCCGGCGGACCGGCGGACCGACCCAGCGACATCGTGCCGGTTTTCGACGTAGGCGACCGGGTAAAGTCGCGGCGCATCACGGCAAACCGGCTGGTGGACGGCGGGCATACCCGTCTGCCGCGCTACGCCGCCGGGGCTGTCGGACGCATTTTGCGATACCACGGCACCCACGTTCTGCCGGACAGCGCCGCGCACGGTCTGGGCGATGCGGCCGAGCCGCTCTATACGGTGGCCTTTCCCGCACACGAGCTTTGGGCCCGCCCGGAACATCCGCAAGACGAAGTCATGCTGGATCTGTGGCAAAGCTATCTGGAACCGGCGCCGTGATACAGCGCGAGCCGGTGTTCCTCGAACCTTGGCACGCGCAGGTCTTCGCGCTGACCGTTCACCTGAACGAAGCGGGTTTGTTCGACTGGCCGGACTGGACGGCCGCCTTCTCGGATACGCTGGCGCGCCACGGGCTGGAAAAAGAGTTGGACGGCGGCGACGACTACTTCATCGCGTGGCTTGAAACCATTGAGAAGGTCATCATCCGCGCTGGTGTTGCAGATGCCGCGGAAATGGAGGCGCTGCGGTCCGCGTGGGAAGCCGCCTATCTGAACACCCCGCATGGGTTGCCTGTGAAGCTGGCGCCTTAGCTGCCGGGTCTCGTGTTCGGGTCGTCGGTCACTCCTCCGAGGTGACAAGGAACCCGGGACGTCTACGAGCATTGTCCGGATTGCCCGGCATACCAAACCCCTCTATTCGTCGATATCATCCACGTCCGACTGACCCGAAAGCGTGCGGCGCACATGGCTCCAGCCCAGTCCCACGGCCAGAACGACCGACAGCGCAAAGAGCCCCAGCCAGACATTGAGACTGTCGTTGTCCAGCTTCAGTACGCCGAAATCGTGGAGAACCCAGAACAGCGCGCCGACCAGCGCGAGAACCAGCGTCATGCCGGCCGGACCGATGGATCGCAGGCTCGCGCGCAGGAAAATGACGTAGCCCGTCGCAATCACGAGCCCCATGAGGACCGCGACGGATACATTGTTGCCGCCATGATCGCGCAGCCACTGCACGTAATTGTAGGGCGTCGGGTTGAACGTGACGGCGAGGAGCAGGAATGCCGCCATCCAACGGGTGAGTATGACCATCTATCACCTCTGCCATTCGATTGATCCTTGTCACAGGGATAGACGTGCGAAACGTCCGAAGTCCATCGCAATTCAACCAAAGCGCGGGGATGGATTTTTCGGTTTCTTACGCGGGCGCGGCCCGCTATACGGGCGCGGGCCTTATGCAGAGCAAGGGAGTATCATGGCTAACGTCGTCGTCGTCGGCGCCCAGTGGGGCGATGAAGGTAAAGGCAAGATCGTCGACTGGCTGTCGGAACGCGCTGACATCATCGCGCGGTTCCAGGGCGGTCACAACGCGGGCCACACTCTGGTGATCGACGGAAAGATCTACAAGCTCAACGCGCTGCCCTCGGGTGTCGTCCGTGGCGGGAAGCTTTCCGTGATCGGCAACGGGGTCGTGCTGGATCCCTGGCATCTCGTGAACGAGATCGAAACGATCCGAAAACAGGGTGTCGAGATCTCCCCCGATACCCTGATGATCGCCGAAAACACGCCGCTGATCCTGCCGATCCACGGTGAACTGGATCGTGCGCGTGAGGAGGCCGCGAGCAAGGGAACCAAGATCGGCACGACCGGCCGGGGGATCGGCCCTGCCTACGAGGACAAGGTTGGCCGCCGCTCCGTCCGGGTGGCGGATCTTGCAGATGCCGCCACCTTGGAGGCGCGCGTCGACCGCGCCTTGCAGCACCATGACCCGCTGCGTAAGGGTCTCGGCATCGATCCGGTGGACCGCGAGTCCCTGCTTGCGCAACTTAACGAAATCGCACCGAAAATCCTGATTTATGCGGCTCCGGTGTGGAAAGTGCTGAATGAACAACGCCGGGCCGGCAAACGCATTTTGTTCGAAGGTGCCCAGGGTGCCTTGCTGGATATCGATTTCGGCACCTACCCCTTTGTCACCTCCTCGAACGTCATTGCGGGGCAGGCGGCGACGGGTGTCGGGATCGGACCCGGATCCATCGACTACGTTCTGGGCATTGTGAAAGCCTATACCACGCGCGTCGGCGAGGGACCTTTCCCGGCCGAACTTGATGATGCGGACGGACAGCGCCTGGGTGAACGCGGGCATGAATTCGGAACAGTCACAGGGCGCAAGCGCCGCTGCGGCTGGTTCGATGCGGTGCTGGTCCGGCAGACCTGCGCGACATCGGGCGTCAACGGAATCGCCTTGACCAAACTGGATGTTCTTGACGGCTTCGATACCCTGAAGATCTGCGTCGGCTATGAGCTGGACGGCGCGCGTGTCGACTACCTTCCGATTGCCGCCGACCATCAGGCCCGCTGCAAGCCGATCTACGAGGAGATGGCGGGTTGGTCGGAATCGACCGAAGGCGCGCGCAGTTGGGCTGATCTTCCGGCAAATGCCATCAAATATGTGCGCCGGGTCGAAGAGTTGATCGAATGTCCCGTTGCGCTACTTTCCACCTCACCGGAGAGGGAAGACACGATCCTAGTGACTGACCCGTTTGCAGACTGACAGGAGCGCCATGTCCTTGAGTTACAAAGCCCGACGCCGCCTTTCATTGCTGATCCTGCTTGTTGGATTGCCAGCCTACATCGTCTTGTCGGTTACGGTCATCAACTGGCTCGAGCGCCCGTCGCTCTGGATTGAACTGGCCATATACCTCGCACTGGGCGTGTTGTGGGCTCTTCCCTTCAAATTTGTTTTCAAGGGTATAGGGCAGGCCAGTACGGAGCAGTCGCAGAATTAGGTTTAGTTTGCCGAACAATCCAAAGAAAATGACGGCACCCCTGGGCGCCGCCATAGAATAGCTTAAGACGTTTTCGCTTCAGCCAGCTGCGCGGTGATCGGGCTTGAAGTTGATGGCCTCGGACGCCGTAAACCGTCCGCCCTTGATCTTCTGGATCTTGCCATTGCGCAGCAACTGGCCGAAGGAGCGCAAACCGTCTTCGCGACTGAACTCGCCGTATTTGGCCTGACGTACGCGCGACATTAGTTGCGGCCGTGAAAACTGGTCATGACCTTCAACATACGAAAGGTAGGCCGCCGCTGCTTCAAGCAGTTGCGGCAAGCTCTCCGCGCCGCGCTCCTCTGCGTAAACCGCAAATCCGGTATCATCGGTCAAAACAAGGTCGTCTTCCATGGACGCCGCGACGCGCCGGGGCGACACAGGGCCACCCTTTGCGCTTTCTTGCGTGTCTTCGTCGGCGTTTATGCGCTGCTCCGCGACCAGCTTGAGCGGCTGTGCCTGCGCAGAAATTGGCCGTTCGGATCTTTGCGAAGGGACTGTGGGTCGACGTGGCTTGACCACTTCGGCGAGATCGCTGCGATAAGCGTCGGCCTCGGCGTCCCCGTCATTTTTGACGATCGAATGATCGGCAAAGCGTGCAGCGACCGCCGCGCGCAGATGTGCAAAGGCGCTGCGCCGTGTCTTGCTTTCCGGTTCCTGCATGTGCTGGTCGGCTTCTGCCATCAGCCGCGACAGATCCTCGCCAGCCTCTTCATCGATCTTCGGCAGACTTTGGTGCGTTTTTTCGGGGGTGTCCTTATGCGTCGCGTGGGCAGCATCCTGTGCCGCGATGTCGCTCTCCGGTTCGGGTTCCTCGTCGCTATCCGCGGAGGCTTCCTCTGAAGGTTTTTCGTCCTCGTACTCTTCCAGATCTCCGGAGGCCAGCGCTGACTCCAGGTCGGATCTGTTCACCTTGAGCACGCGTCCCCGCACCTCGTCCTCGTCGGTCTCGGCGCCGGCAACATCAGGGGTTTCGAAAAGATTATCGGTTTGCTCGTCCGCGTCCTCATCTTCCTCGTCGGTCGCGGCAGACAAATCGAACTCGTCTTCATCAGAAGATTCTTCGATCCGCTTCAGTATTTCGTCAAGGTCGTCCGCCTCCGTTTCGGCGAGTACCGACATCTCTTCTGCATCATCGTCTTGATCAAATGCACTGGAGATGTCCTGAGCCGCTTCCGCAATGACCTCATTGACCGGCTCATCCTGCTGGG